>NZ_JAYGHE010000001.1:187296-192890 GCF_034931145.1 Nostoc sp. UHCC 0252
GAAACCCAACGCTTGATCCTTGCTCATGTTGGGTTTCACTACCGTTCAACCCAACCTACATTCAAAGATTTTATTATAAGTAATCACCCGGACTTGATATTAATACCAAAAGCCTTATTTAACTCAGAATATCTAATTTAGCTCATAACTTACAGTGACATTGAGAACTATCAGGGGTACTGATACCGCGCACAAAAATATCTACACAGGTTTCTATATACTCCTCACAGCTATAGCTACCTTGATTGAATTTTACACTGCGACATAACATTCCAGCTAACAGCATTCCTGTAAACATATCGACTGCTGGAAATGGATCGAGGTCTGCTCTTACGGAACCTCGTTTCTGGCTCGATTGCAGATAAGCTATCAGTTTTTCCCCTAAAGGTTTGGAAGCTTCTTGAATAACTTGTTTAGCTGCATCAGGATGACGTTTGGCTTCTCCGATGAAGGTACGAATTAAGTCTTCCTGTGTCTCTAACATAGTATTGTAAAGATAGGCATACTGTGTTAAATCAATTTTTAGATCCTGCGTCCACGCTTCGGGGTATGCAAGGGCTTCTGTCTGAAGTGCTAAGGCATTTTTGATTACTGCTCTCAGAAGTTGTTCTTTGCTAGCAAAGTGGCGAAATAAAGTTACCTCATTCACACCAGCAACACGAGCTATTTCACGGGTAGTTGCTCCTTGAACACCTAAACTGGCAAATACCTGCGAGGCGGCTTCTATCAAACGTGTACGGGTGAGAGTTGATGAACGAATGATTTTATTCATTTATGCTAGCAAATACTTACTTTCATCATAGGCTATGTGAAAAAATTGGTCGGGAATTGGGAATTGGGAAGAAAAGAGGGATAGATCCGTACTGAGTCTTGTTCAAAAATCAGTACACTTTTATTCCTTCTTCCCAGTCCCCAGTAAAAAGTCCCTTACCTCTACGAGTAATATCATGTCCGGTTAAATAATTGTCATTGCGTACCGCCCTTGGCGTTCCCGCAGGGTACGAAGTGTTCGCGGAGCGTCTCGTCATAGAGATAGCAATCCCAAAAGCCTTGCGATTGCTTCCTTCCACTTCGTTGCACTCGCAATGACATATCACAAGTAATTTGCCGGACATGATATAATTCAGAAATCAAATCGGATTGCTAGTTAGGTTTATTTGAGCTAATCTACTTAATAGCTCAAATTTCCTTCGGTGTAGTAGCTAATGTTTTACTCATTTTAGTAACTGGCACAACTATCCCGCTTCTTAAATAATGAGGTGTCCTTTGGATGGCAGTAAATCCCAGTCGTAAATAAAATCCTTCAGCATATAGACTAGCAGTTGTAATTACTTCATCTATACCTTCCTCAGTTGCTTCATCGCAAAAATGTTGGACTAAAGCACGTCCAATCCCTTTCCCTTGAGATTTAGGATGGACATACAATCCGATCAGTTCATCAACAATAAAGCTAGCAAAACCTATAACAACATCTCTCTCGATCGCAACCCAGCAAGTCTCCAATTTCATACTCTTCAAGATATTTGAACCATCAGGTTGATCGCGGTAATTACGCCAAGCAAAAAGTTCTTTTTCGGTGTATAAAGTCGCAGGTAGAGCTTTGATAGCAGCAATATGAATTGCACTCATTACCCAGGCATCTGTTTTTTTGGCAGGTCTAAGAGATATTTGGTTAGCACTCATGGGTTCAGAGCTAGCATTCAGATTACTGCTGGAATTTCTGATATAAATCCTTTACTGATATTAGCAGTTTGCAATTGAGTCACCGAAGAGGCAGGGAAGAAGGGAGCATAGGTATTGAAGCATCTTATTCGCCAAGGACTTAAGAGTATGCTTGAGTCGAATGCAGAGATGCAGGTAATCGGTGAGGCGGAAAATGGGCAACGGGCACTCGAACAAATTCCGGCACTGCAACCTGATATCGTGCTTATGGATGTTCGGATGCCCGTAATGGATGGAGTTGCGATAACAAAAGCGATCGCTCAAGAATATCTTCATAATACTGAGTTTGATGTCTAGCCCACAAATCACACCCATATCTCAAAATTGCGTTGTGTCCTCTTTAACGATCGGATGTGAGATATTCCCGTAATTGTTGGGTACGCAATTTTGTAACATTTTCCAGACAACCAAAATAAATAGTAGGAGAAATACTTCCTCCCTCGTATTCGCTTCTTTCAAACTCACAATTGGTATCCCGAAACTTGATCCATGCTTGCTGTGCAGCAATTAATTTCTGTTTCCTAGACCTTTCTAAGTTAGGTAGCAATTGTTGATAGGCTTGATTTAGTTTTTTATCTGCATTCTGATAAGATAACCTCGCGCATTCATTAATTGCTGCTTGAGTTTGAGCATTATTGCAGTTTAATTTTTGAACCAAGCGCATCTGGGGTAAATCAGGCGTTGTGCCTGCTATTGTCATCGTAGGGGTAGCTAAACTGCTGAGAGTTAGCATACTTGAAAAAACTAGTAATAATTTACGCATGGCAAAAATTTTATAAGAAGAATTCAGAATTCAGGAGTCAGAAAACAGGTATGAATTCTGTACGAGTGGGTGACGAATATTGGTTAAAACCGTACTTTGTCCCGCTACGCTAACGCCCCTGGTGGGCGAAAAAAATTAAAATATTCTCCCTTTATAGGTAGAGTATTCTGACTCCTGTTTTATTGTTTAAGTATACATAAAAGATACCAGTAGCAATGCATAGTTTGGTAGATTACGGCGCATAAGACTGATAATTTGTTATAAAATGTAATCTGACTAACAGAAGAAAGTCGAGATTTTACTGAGAATCCTAGAAATAATTTGGTATTTTAGTAATCTAAGTTTAGCTTTTATATTTTATGAATCGTTCCGCTTGCCTGATCTTTAATCCAGTTGCTGGTCAGGGTGATCCAGACGTAGAATTAGCAGAAATTCGGGCAATATTAGAACCAAATATTGACCTAGATATTTATCTCACAACTGAAGAAATCGATGCCGATCAACTAGCTTATGACGCTGTAGAGCGAGGAGTAGATGCAATCATCGCTTCGGGGGGAGATGGGACACTCTCTGCGGCGGCAACAGCTTTAGTGGGTACTGATATTGCATTTGGCATCATTTCCAGAGGAACAGCAAACGCTTTTGCCACAGCTTTAGGAATTCCTGACACGATCGCAGGTGCATGTGAAACAATTTTGCAGGGAGGAACCCACCATGTAGACGTAGCCTATTGCAACGATCGCCCAATGGTACTCTTGGCAGGTATTGGCTTTGAAGCTGAAACTATAGAATTGGCAGACCGAGATGCCAAAAATCGCTTTGGAATGATGGCCTACGTTTTCGCTGGAATTCAGCAACTGAGAAATTTAAAAAACTTTGATGTTGAAATTGAAACAGAAGACAGGATAATTAAAACTAGTGCCTGTGCAGTAACAGTTGCAAATGCCGCGCCTCCGACTTCAGTCTTAGCTCAGGGCCCAGCAGGTTTGATTTATGATGATGGGTTACTAGATTTGACAATTGTAGCTCCAGCTAACAAGGCAGGAGCGATCGCTGCGACATTTCATCTATTCCAAACAGCTTCTACAGGTAACGCCGTAGAACGCAATGATATTGGTTTTTTACGAGCCAAACAATTTAAAATTACAACAGAGCCACCACAAAAGGTTGTTCTCGATGGTGAAATAGTCGGCACAACACCAGTAGAAATTAAGTGTGTACCAGCAGGATTAAAGATTTTCGTGCCATTAGTAGAAGAAGTTGAGCCTACCGAAAAACTAGAGGGACTGCCTAATTTGACTATTGAAATGAAAGATACGGTAGAAGAGTAAGGGAATTGGGGATTGGGGATTGGGAATGGGAATTGGGGATTGGGAAAGACTTGTTGTAATATCTAAACTTTTGTCACCTTGCCCCCTGCCCCCTGCCCCCTGCCTCCCCGCGCCCTGCCTCCCCGCCCTCTGCAATTCAAGATTCAGGAGTAGGTTACATTGAAACTTGTATCTGATCCAGCGATCGCTAACAAAATTCGTAAGATGAATCAGCGAGTAAAGTGGCAAGATCCGTTAATTGTGGAACGGAACATCGACCAAACTCGCCTGGTGTTAGAGGATGGACAAACAGACGATTCAGAGTTCTCATTTTTAGTTGTAGGTGATAGTGGTTCTGGTAGGCATCGGGGACACAATCCCCAGCGACAGATCGCTGAACTTATGTTGCCCCATCACGAAGAATCACGGTTTCTGCTGCATACCGGGGATGTAATTTACTTAGTCGGGTCGAGTGAATACTATCAGCAAAACTTCATCGACCCTTACCGAGAGTTTATCTTGGGCGGGGAGCATCCGAAGCGGATTGCTTATGATCAGATGACTTTTAAGCTGCCTATTTTACCAGTACCGGGAAATCACGATTACTATAACTTGCCAATTTTATTGAGCTTGGCATCTCTGACAACATTACCCATTCGTCGCCTGTTGCGATCGCGGTTAGACCTAGATGTAGGCTTACATGGCTCAGGAACGGGTGAAGCTTATGCACGGGCATTTCTAGACTATCTTAAAGCGCATCAGCTTCCAGGAGAGTTAGCCAGCCATTTAGATAAGTACTACACAGGTAAGACAGATACAGGTCGTTGTCTTAAGTATGAACCTGGACATTTTACCCGCCTTCCCAATCGTTACTACACTTTTCGCTATGGCGGGATTGATTTCTTTGCCTTAGATTCCAATACATTTAACGATCCACCACCTTTACCTAAAACAAAACAAGGTGATGCCGAACGCAGAATCTTAGAAAAACGTCGTGAAGATTTAGAGCAAGAAAAGCAGCACATTGTTGAAAACTCGGCCAAGCTTCGTCCTGAAAACCCCATTGAAGCCGACCAGTTGGACGACTTTCACGCCAAACTATCGCAAATTGAAGAAATTATTGTTGATATAAATAAGCAATTAGCTGCTGATAAAACAACTCTGACTGACATTGAACAACTAGACTGGCTCAAGCAAAGATTAATTGAATCTTGGAATAATTCAGAAGTTCGGGGAAGAGTGATTTATTTCCATCATCCACCTTATGTAACTGAGGCGACAAAGTGGCAACAAGCACAAACTTTGATCGTTCGCGATCGCTTCCGTAACGTGCTGGATGCAGTAGCTAAAGAAATCGGTTCCCTAAATCAGGGTCGTCCTTTGGTTGACTTGGTATTAAATGGTCACGCCCACTGTTTGGAACACCTGGAGACAATGGATACAGGACACGCTGATGCTCATATCCATTGGCTTGTTTGTGGTGGTAGCGGGTTTAGTTTGCGCCGCCAACGAATTGAGGGATCAGATTTAATGGAAGAAAATAGATTAGTGGCGCGATCGCATCTTTTCATTGGTCGCCACGGTCAAGGTTCTCAAAAGCGGCGACCTTATTCAGGTTTACGCATTGACGTTAAAGGCGATGGACAACCTAAGTTTATTGTCCGTCCCTTGATTGCCGAATGGCATCAGCGACAATGGCATAATCGGGAACTTGAGCCACTGATCATCTAAAATATGGGGCATAAGAGGCTGAGGGGCAGGGAGCGGGGGGCGGGGGGCAGGGGGCAGGGAGCAGGGAG
>NZ_JAYGHE010000001.1:192984-214300 GCF_034931145.1 Nostoc sp. UHCC 0252
GGGGGCAGGGGGCAGGGAGCAGGGGGCAGGGGGCAGGGAGCAGGGGGCAGGGGGCAGGGGGAAAAATACCAATTAAAACTAGGACTTGTATCATGTTCGACTTAATACTTATGTCATTGCAAGCGTTGCGCGGCAATCCCAAACTTTTGCGATTGCTATCTCTATAAGACGCTACGCGAACATTCCACTTCGTTGCATTCGCAATGACATATTATGAGTGATTTGCCGAACATGGTATTACATAAAATATCTCTCAAACTACTCTATTCACCTATACAAGTAGAGACGCAATTATCATCGCGTCTCTACAGATTGCCTATTTAGCCTTTTTACGTGTAATCGCACTCAGCAAAAGCTTGTTAACTAAATTATTCCTGGCCCTCTACCGCGTTTGTCACCCTTTTCTGTTAACTTACCTTCTTCGTCCTGATTAACTTCTCCAAGTTCTTCAACACGGTTTGCTGTATCTTCTGCTGCTTCTTTGCGTGCATCACCCGGTTCTTCGTAGTACATTTCCGGTTCAACAGCGTAGTTGTTCAACAAACCTTCTTTGTCAACAGTATAGCCGTCAGTGGTGCGTACACTACCTTGGTCAGTTTGATCGTCAGTAGGTGCATCGGCTTCCCTTTCTTCTGTAGGGGTTGTTTTGTACAGATTTCCTTCTCTTTCCATTCGAGCAGCTGTTTCTGCTGGGATAATGCCGCGATCATAAGTATCTACTTCGGCTCGTTCGGATGAATCTATATCTCTCTTAACTGCTTCATTATTAGCCATAATTTATGTCCTCGTTAAAGAATCTATTAAATAACTGCAAAACCTAGATTAGGCTGTTTTTTGATTTCACTCTACTATCTTGAGAAGTGATTTAAAACTAAATATAATAGTATTTCCTCTATCTTTTGATGTATCAGATATCCTAATCTTAAGTCCGGTTAAATACTTGTAATTGAGGTTAATTATGTGAAACAAGGGGCTGAAGCCCCTTGTTAAAGAAAAAGTGGACAAATTACCACCACAGTATCCTAGTTGAATGGTTGAAAAATTTATTCGCCTAAAAATTGATGTTTCAGTGATTGAATCTCATCGCCTAATTCTCGCCGAGTTGAAGCCTTCAGCAGATAACGGGAGACGAACCAAGTAGCATAACTAATTCCAACTAGCTCAAAAGTCGGTGAGAGTAATGGAATATCATTTATTGCATCCAGTACTGCTAGTACGATCTTAACTGTAACAATCGCCGCCAAAATTAAGCCAACAGTGATTAAAGGTTGCTTATAGTCCCTAAAAAAGCTACCTAAGTATTCGGGCAATTGCTCCAAAACTTGAGAAAATTGTCTACTAATTTGCTGCCATTGAGATTCAGGTTCAGATGCTGGTGGTAACTTTGGCAAGTTGGCATTATCTACACCTTCAAGTGCTAGCGTACCTTGCGGTGAAGAGGTATTGATCGATTCACGTTGCTGTTGTTCGGTTTCCATAGTTTTTATTGTTGGTGATTACAAAAGTTTCTGTAACTGAACTGAGCATCAATAAATAAATATAATTATTAAGATCGTCAGTTGTCAATTTTTAATGGTCAGTAATAACTGACCATTAATCCTGAGCAGGAGCATTTCAATTTATTTTTGTCTACCCACTCACTTGGATTTATTGTGAGTTACCTCAGTTTGCTGGTGGGGCAACAATTGCTTTAACGACTACAGTTTTGACACCTTTGATTTCTTTAGCTAAAGGTTCAATTTTGGCCAACTCTTGCTGATTGTTAACTATTCCTCCGACAGTGACAATTCCATCACTTGTAGCATCAACTGTTATTTGACCCTTGGGTATGTTTGCCTCTAGCTTGGAGCGAACTTGACTTGATAAGTCAGCTTTAGCTCTGTCTGCATCGCCGCCGGTGATATTATTTCTTTGTTCGCGGGCACGGATATCAGCGTCAAGTTGCCTTCTACGAACTTCACTTTGTGCGTCTTGTTGAGCAGCTTCTGTTGCTTGGGCGGTAGGTGTTTGTACAGCCTCATTAGGATTACTGGGTGCAGATACAGTTGTTTTAGAAGTGTTATCACAAGCCGCAACACCAAAGACTAGAAGGGCACTAATTAGGAAGGGCGTTAGCTTTTTCATACGTTTAATTCGCAATCGAAAAGTGAAATTTGTTGATTTTTACGGCAGGAGTGAGGAGCAAAGTTTTCAAATTATTGCTCTGGCAGTTGCGTGGAATTGGTGGGAAGGAAAACTACTTCAATTAGAGTGTTTCATCACGACGGTCAACAATGACTACAGCAGGATCGTTTCCATGAAGGTCTGTTGAGTAATTGGTGCGATCGCTATTAACAACTCCTGTATTATGAACTCGGTCTACACCTGGGCGATGCTGGCTTGCATCAGGGGCATCATAGGTCGCAAATTCTTCAATACCTCGACGGTTGAGAATCGCTTCAGCTTGGTGGATTTCAGCTTGACTACCATCGATGATTACCAAGTAGTCGCCTCTTTGGAAGCGATCGTTATAAACTCGTGCCTTTTCTTCAGGAATTCCCAAGCCAACAAGTGCGCCAACAATACCACCAGCTGCTGCACCGATCGCACCACCAGCTAAGGTGGTTGCCAAAGCTGTTGCTGTTGCACCACCTGCAATTACAGGCCCGATTCCAGGAATTGCTAGAGTTCCGAGTCCAACTAATAAGCCAGTTAATCCACCTAAGACACCGCCTGTAGCTGCTCCAGCTTTTGCACCATCGTCTGCTTTATTACCTGTATCAACGTTTTTATCTACATCTACACCACCGATCCCATGACCGTTTGCATTTTTGGCGATGATGGAGACTCTACTTAAAGGAAAACCTGCATCTCGTAATTCTGTGATTGCTGCTTCTGCATCTCGGCGATGAGAAAAGACTCCGATCGCGCGTCTAGCAACACCACTATGAGCTACATTACTAGCATTAGAGGTTGGAGCTACATAATCGGCATTTTTAGCATCTGGGTTGTCATAAATACCGAACTCTTCAACACCACCCTGACGGAGAATTGTCTCTGCTCTTGCGATTTCTGTATCTGTGCCATCAACGATGACTAAATAGTGTCCGCGTCTTACGCGTTCGTCGTAAACTCTAGCTCTTTCTTCGGGAATTCCTAAACCAATCAATGCACCGAGCAAACTACCAGCTACTGCACCAATACCAGCACCCGCGAGTGTTGTAGCTAAAGTTGTTGCTGCGGCTCCAGCCAACATAATTGGCCCGATTCCAGGAATTGCCAAAGTCCCAAGACCGACTAATAAACCAGTCAATCCGCCCAAAGCACCACCTGTTGCGGCTCCTACTTTAGCGCCATCGTCAGATTTATCACCGACGCGATCGCGCACTTCAGCCCCAGAAATATCGTCTCTTTCTCCATCTTGGGTAATGACAGAGACTCTGTTCATGTCAAACCCAACTTTTTTTAATTCATGTAGCGCATGTTCAACATCTCGACGATGAGAAAATACACCTACAGCACGTTTATGTAGACCTACAACCATTATCTTTAATCTCCTCAGCAAGAATCAATTATTCACTAATTTATAGCTCCTAATAAACTTAATTAATACACGTTTATATTTAGTTTTCATCAATCGCTTGGGAGAATTTTTACCTCTATCATTAGGCATAGGTGTTTTTATCGGAAGTTAGTAAAAACATTTAAGTATTCAAAGAATATATATGGTTAAAATAAATATTAGATTTCAACTATTTTATTTTTCTCTAAAATTTAGTTGCAAGGTTAGTATCATCTCTAAAGTTTAATATAGCTTTTCCTAGTCTGCTGAGGTACAAATCTCTGCGTACCTCTGCGCTTTACTTTGTCTTGAAAAGTTGTTCATGGGGGAAACCCCCAAGACCACACTTTTCGCTGCGTCCCTTTGCGTTTCAAAATATTATCTCTACCTCACGTAACTGGGAATCGCTATATTTGCTAAAAGTACATTTATCCAGTAAGCCAAAACTATAAATTGAAGAAGAATTCAGAAGTCAGAATGGGCTAAACGCCCCGCTACCGCTAACAGGAGTCAGAATCAATCAGTCGAGGATTCAGACCGCGCAGGAATTGAAACCCGATTATTCATCCCCCAGTCATACAGAATACCTTTCCTGTATTCTGACGGCTGACGCATGTATTCTGTTCGATAAAACTAAAGAAAGCAGATTATATTTTAGTTTCGTTTTATTAAGTTTTAAATTATTAATCATGACATTATTAAAGTTAATAAAATAATTTTTTTGTAAAATACAACTTTTGGCAAACAAATTTCTTACCTAAGAAAGGGTCAATTGATATAACTGGCAACTAAATTGATAAGTAAGCCATTTCGTAAATGGTTATTTAATTGAATACAAGTGAGAAAATCCTATGTTTCAAGGTCTTTTAACGATTTGGGGATGGAACTCGCTACCCTTTGGATTAGCGCCAATAATAACTCAAGAAGTACTGACTCCAGAAGAAGCATCAGTTCTTTTTTCTGGCCCTAAATTCTTGGTAGCATTGCTGGCTGGGGTCTCAATGGCATTTGCTTTTCAATTATTATTGACAAACTTTTCAGTTGCTGTAGGAATTTCATCTTGGGAAATTGACTCAGATTCTGATGACGAGTCAGAAAGTTTGGGTAGTAAAATTCGTGAAGTTCAAACCAAAGTTGGTGCTTGGGCGTTAATGACCGCTAGTATTGCATTATTTATTGCTTGTTTTTTAGCGGTAAAACTTAGCTTAATCGAAAGTGCATTTCTCGGTGCAATTATCGGTGTAGTCATCTGGTCTGCGTATTTCTCGCTGGTAATTTGGTTAGGTTCATCGGCAGTAGGTTCTCTAATTGGTTCCATCGCTAGTACTGTTACTTCTGGTTTTCAAGGTTTAATGGGTACAGCAACTGCTGGTATCGGTGCGAATACTGCTAGAAAACAGTTAGTTTCTACTGCTGAAGATATTACAGCCGCAGTCCGGCGAGAATTAGCTTCCGGTTTTAATCCTGAAGATATTAGAAATACGCTCCAAAGTTCATTAGGCTCTCTGCAATTACCAAAGCTGGATATCAATGAAATTCGGAATCAATTTGACCAGCTTCTTAAAGATACAGATTTGCAGTCTATCTCTAACAGTGATTTATTTCAAAATATTAATCGTCAAACATTTGTTGATTTAATCAGCAGTCGTACAGATTTATCTAAGGAAGAGATTAATCGCATTGCTGACCAATTTCAAGGTGCTTGGCAACAAGCTTTGAATCGCCAAAATCCCACAGAACAAGTAATTAATTTACTCAAGTCTGCTACTCCCGAAGAACTGAATTCAGAGCAGTTAGGTCAACGGCTGCAAGAACTGGTTACAGTTGGACGCAGTAATGGCAATGGTGTAATTAAACAAGCAATTCGATATGGCTTAGGTGCGGCTACACCAGCAGTACTGGATCGGGTCAACCTTTCTGATATTGATCTAAACAAAATTACAAATCAGTTGCAAAAGCTGAAAGAAAAAGTTCAAGATGTCGATGTCGATCAAATTACGGAACAACTTGAAAAGTTTAGAGACCAAGCAACTGAGCAAGTATCTGCAAGATTACCAATATCTCTTGAAAACACGATTAAAGCAGATGTAGAAGACTACATATTGAATTCTTTTCCTTGGCATTTTAACCGGATTACGCTAGTAGATGAATTTAAAGAAATCATTTATGACGTAAACGCAGATCCGGCAACTGTGAGACGGGAATTGGAAGAAATTAATCAAGAATATTTTACCAACCTGCTCCAGCAACGGGGTGATATCAGCGAAGCCAGGGTGAAAGAAATTGCTCAACAAATGGAAAGCGATCGCCTGGAAGTTTTAGAAACTGTAAAACAGGCGCAAGCGCGAGAGCAGGGGCAAGATTTCCGCACGCGCATCGAAGATTATCTGCGTTCAACAGGCAAAGAAGAACTCAATCCTGAAGGTATTGAACGGGATTTCGGCAAGTTGCTGGATGATCCAGAAGCCGGTTTAGAAGATTTAAATAGTCGCTTCGGGCAATTCGACCGCGATACTTTTGTCCAATTGCTGCAACAGCGTCAAGATGTCAGCGAAGAGGAAGCTAATAATATTGTTAGTCAACTCGAACGCAACCGCGATAATATCTTGAATCGTGCTAGAGAATTGCAAGAACAAGCAAAAGCGAGAGCCGATGAACTGCGCCAAAGAGTTGAAGATTATCTGCGGAATACTAACAAAGATGAACTCAATCCTGAAGCTATCAAGCGTGAGTTTAGAGTTTTGCTAGACGATCCGCAAGCCGGAATTAGCTTGTTACGATCGCGCTTATCGCAATTTGACCGCGATACATTGGTACAATTGCTCAGTCAGCGTCAGGATTTGAGCCAAGAACAGGTAAATCAAATTCTCGATCAAATCGAATCAGTCCGAGATAGTATTTTGCAAGTTCCGCAGCAAGCGAGAGAACAGTACGAGAAAACCACAAAAGCGATCGCAGAGTATCTCCGCAACACCAATTTGGAAGAACTTAATCCCGAAGGGATCAGAGCCGATTTGGAAAAACTACTCGACGATCCCAAAGCTGGAGCCTTAGCACTGCGCGATCGCTTATCTCATGTTGATCGAGAAACCTTAGTTCAACTCGTGAGTCAGCGCGGAGACTTGAGCCAAGAGCAAGTTAATCAAATTATTGATCGCGCTCAAGATGCCATTGGTGATATTGTCAGAGCGCCACGACGTTTAGCAAAACGTACTACTCAACAAGCTTTAGATTTTGAAGCCAATCTTGAAGAATATCTGCGTAACACTAACAAAGACGAACTCAATCCCGAAGGAATCAAACGCGATTTGCAATTGCTGCTGTCATCTCCCCGCGCAGGAATTGGAAGTTTAAGCGATCGCGCCTCGAAATTTGATCGTTCGACAATCGTCGCGCTGTTATCCCAACGTGAAGATATCTCAGAAGAAGAAGCTAACCGAATTGTGGATCAAATTGATTCAGTTCGCAGTTCCATTGTCGAGCAATTTCAGCAGATTCAGCAAAGGGTACAATCAGTGCTGGATGGAGTTTTCGCCAAAGTTCGCAACTATCTTAACTCCTTGGATCGTTCCGAACTCAACTACGAAAGCATTAAGCAAGACTTTGCCAAAGTATTCGACGATCCACAAGCTGGATTTGAAGCATTGCGCGATCGCCTCAGTCAATTCGATCGTGATACCTTAGTTGCTGTCATCAGTTCTCGTGAGGATATCTCTGAGGCAGATGCTAATCGCATTATTGACCAAATAGAAGCGGCGCGAGATGGCGTACTGCAACGAGCCGAGCGCATCCAGCAAGAAACACAAAAACGCCTAAAAGCTATCCAACATCAAGCTAAAAAACAAGCCGAAGAAAGCAAAAAAACCGTTGCAAATGCTGCTTGGTGGTTATTTTGGACAGCATTGACTTCCCTTACAGCCAGCGCGATGGCAGGTGCGGCGGCTGTTAGTGGGATACCTCTACTTCGTTAAATAAAATATTTCCTTCATCAGGAATTTTGGAAAAATACAAAGTGGTATTCATTTATAAAAACTGAATACCACTTTTTTTTAGAGACAATAGAAAAAGCCTACATAAAAACGCAGTTATGACAACTACACTTACCTCTGCTGTTAAACCAAGAGCCGAAGATAGTTTTGCCATTACCTTTGCACCATTGTCTCTTGAAGAAGTTTATGCCAAGTCTGAAGATCCAGCTAATGGTGCTGTGGTTTTAATGAGTGGCGTAGTTCGTAATAAAACCGATGGCAAACCTGTCATTGCTCTAGAATATCAAGCTTACGAACCGATGGCATTGCAGGTATTTTATCAAATTGCTGCTGATATTCGCTTATCTACGCCTGATGTGAATCGGGTAGTGATTCATCATCGCACCGGACGTTTGCAAGTTGGAGAAATTAGCGTTTTAGTAGCAGTGGGTTGTCCTCATCGAAGCGAGGCGTTTGAAGCTTGCCAATATGCTATTGATACCCTCAAACACAATGCACCTATATGGAAAAAAGAAATTTGGCAAGATGGTTCTAGTTGCTGGGTGAGTATTGGTGCTTGCGAACAGTTAGGAGAAAATTGTTTTTAGTACAGTTTTAGTTTTGCATAATTAAGCGTAGCGTTTTTAGTGCAGGGAGATGCATTGGCGTTGCAGAGGCACGCATTAACATTGTATTGAGATGCATTGGCGTTGCAGAGGCACGCATTAACATTGTATCGGGATGCATTGGCGTTGCAGAGACACGCATTAACATTGTATCGAGATGCATTGGCGTTGCGAGGTATCGCCAAATTTAATTCGCTACGAATTAATCAAATGCTGTACTTAGCAATTGGGAAAAACGGCTAAATGTGCCGTTGTTAATGTACAACAGCCCCTCTTCCTCTTGTTGCAAGTCTCTTATTTACAATAATCTTTAGCGCTTTGAGTAGAATTAACGCTTACTTGTGACCATTCTCTAATCACGAATTCGCTCAAACCAACGTGGGGCGATCGCTTGGCAGCGAGGCTTTGCCAATCACTTTGTATCCTAGTTGTGTCCAGGGGTAATGAACAACGCTAATTGATGAGTCAGTTGGTGAACCAGATAATTAAAGGTTGAAAGATAAAGACTGAAAAAACAAAACTCCTAAAGCCGAGAGTATCAGACTTTAAGAGGTAGTTAATTTATTCAGCAAGTTAGCACTAGCTTTATTTAATCCGATTAGTTCTACTTCTGCGCCATTGCGACGAAATTTTAATACTGCTCTATTAAGTACCTCGACTGCCCCTTGATCCCAGAGGTGAGCATAAGTTAGATCAATGGTGACACGCTCTATGAGTTCTGTAAAATCAAAACACCCTAGAAATTCATCTCTCGATAAAAAGAAAATTTGACCGCTAACTTTATAGATGCGATGTGTACCATCTTCACTCAGTACTTTATCTACAAATACCAAATCCGCAATCTTGTCGGAGAAGAATACGGTACTCATGACAATGCCTGTGACTACACCAAGTGCAAAATTACGAGTAAAGACTGTCACAAACATCGTCGTCAACATGACGGCGGTTTCGGTAAAGGGGATGCGGAGAATGTTTTTGAAGGATGCCCAGCGAAATGTCCCGATTGACACCATGATCATCACAGCTACTAATGCCGCCATCGGCATAAGCTTGACCCAATCCTGCAAAAATAAAATGGCAATCAATAGAAAAACCCCGGATGCCAGGGTTGAAAGTCTTCCTCGTCCGCCAGACTGGACATTAATCACCGATTGCCCAATCATGCCACACCCGGCCATGCCTCCAAAGAAAGCAGTAACGATATTTGCAATGCCTTGTCCTTTGGCTTCTTGATTTTTATCGCTAGGGGTGTCTGTGAGTTCATCTACTAATGAAGCGGTTAAGAAGGAAGCCAACAAACCCACGATCGCCAAAGTCAAAGAATAGGGCAGGATAATTCTTAGTGTTTCTAGAGTTAACGGCACTTGAGGCAAGGCAAAACTGGGTAGTGCAGTCGGTAACTCTCCCATATCTCCGACGGTGGGAACCTCAAGTTTGAGAGCGATCGCTGCAATTGTCATCACCGCCAGCGCCACTAAGGGAGAGGGAACTGCTTTGGTAAAACGCGGCAGAATGTAAATAATCCCCAAGGAAAGGAGAGTCAATACATATACAGTGGGCGGTACATTTGTCAGTTGAGGCAGTTGAGCAAGGAAAATCAGCACAGCCAGAGCATTAATATAACCAATCATCACCGCCCTGGGGACAAATTTCATTTGGCGACCGAGTTTTAGCACCCCAAAGACCACTTGCAAGACTCCAGTTAACAAGGTAGTGGCGAATAAAAACTGCAAGCCATGATCTTTGACTAAATCAATCATCAACAGAGCCATTGCTCCTGTGGCGGCAGAAATTGACCCTGGTCTGCCTCCTAAAAAAGCAGTGATTATCGCAATAATAAAGGAGGCATACAGCCCAACTTTCGGATCAACTCCGGCAATAATGGAAAAGGCGATCGCTTCTGGAATCAGTGCTAGTCCCACCACTGCACCCGCCATAATGTCCCGTCGAGTGTTAAAAAACCATTCTCGTCTCAAAATTGTTCCGTTCAAGTTTCCTCCTAGCGTCTCAATTAAAATAAAATTGTTAGTGTGTAATTCAGATTAAAAATATATCAATTGTCAATAAAATTTTGTAATTAATCATTCCTATTACCTTGCCGCAAGCTGTTCCTGATATACAGAATTGCAATCAGTATTTGCTTTGTCTGTTAATAATTACAAATTAGTAGTTTTTTCATAGTGATTGGAAAGTGATACCATAAATGGATGGTCTGTTTTATTTCAAACTGTTGAAATAATCTATTGAATCAAGATTTTAAATCTTAATTTTGGTATCAAACAGTATGCACAAAGCTTAGTACGTGAATGACAAACTAAATGTAGACCAATCTACAGACTGATAAAATCGCCTGTTTTTCTGCACGCATAGTTAATTACAAATACTTTTGATAACTGCAAGGCTCAGTTTGTCCCTTAAGGTGGACAATACCAACTATTTAAAGCTACTGAAGAGATACTTGCCTGCGACATGAACTGAACCTGCTGACTATTGAATCAATACAAGGCATTTATTTCGTAACGTCAGCATATCACAGCGTCGTTACAATTTGCAATAACGACATATTTAAATACACTGGAAATTTCCAAAAGACTCAAATTGTAGCAAAAAAATCATTTTAAAACTGCTTTTTAAGCAATTCTGAAGCTCTTACCCTTAATATCAGCATAGTGCCGCCTGTAAAAAATATTCCAATTAATATATTTGTCAAACTGATACTTTTGTGACTATTAATTACCAAAACACTTTCTAATATTAGAGAAGGTAATAATATCCCGCTAGGAAGCAACAACCTGTAAAAAATTATTTTTTTTCTGGCGATAATAGTTAGAAATGTTAAGCAAATTCCTAAAGAAATAAAAGTTGGTGCATAGTAGAATAGCCTCTGCTCTATCGGTATTAATTCAAATAAATTAAAAGAGTAAAAGTTTTGCACATTGTCTACATATACCTGGATATTAGCTTGAGAATAAGTGATAACTATATTATGAGTATTAGTATTTGCAAAAATTCCAGAAATACTTAATTGAGTATCTGTACCATTTTCTCCAGTAATCGGTGTTCGTATCCGTAAATCCAGATTATTTTGTTGCTGTCCTAAAGTAAAATTGCGGCGCAGAGTACCAGATGAAATTGAGATTATACGTGCAGGGCCTATTTGATTTGTATCAGCAGTAGCGACAGTAGTAATTATTGTGAATTCAGAGCTTTTACGTATCCTTTTGTTCAATAAGGTTGTAGGAGTTCCCGTTTTTAACCAATAGTTAGAACTCAAAGCAATACTTTGACTATCTACAATATATGGTGACTGTCCTTGTGGTAAAAGTTCAGGAGATTGTCTAGTATTATCCTGAAAGTCTCTTTTATTAGTAAATTGGTAAGAACTTATTAAAGAATCTCCAAAAATATTCAAATAATCTTGACTATCAAATAATTCGGAAAGCTGATTTTTGCTAACTGCTCGATCGGCAATGTGTAAATCTGAAATATATCCACGCCAAGGTTTATCACCTGTAGTTTCATTCCCAAGCAATAATGGATAGTTTGGATTCCAATTACTGAGATATATAGTCCTTTCCCAAGGTAATCCCATTAAAAATGATAAAACTATATATATTAAAAATAATATAGCTATTTTTTTATTCGAGTTACTTAATTTCCAATTTTCTACAGAAGACAAGATATATATAAAGCTTGGTGAATGCCAGATATAAAAACAAATCATGCCGACAATTCCACCTAAAGTATTATTGGCAAGATCAGCAGGAGTTGGTGAGCGTGATGGCAAAAATATTTGTAAAGTTTCAACTGTAAGTGATAAGCCAGCACTGACAATTATTATTGTCAAAAATTTGTTTATCGGCTTTATTTTTATGTTCTGTAAGAAAGCAGTATAACTAAACCCTAAAGGTATAAATAGTAAAATATTGTTGATCGAGTCTGCAAAAGAACTTGCATTATCAAACCTGTCAGTAATTGTTTGTATAGAAAAATTATTTATAAGTGAAAAATTGAATGGATAAAGTGTAGCTATTAGTACAGCTAAAATGCTGGCTGTTACTAAATATAAGCTTTTATTTAGGATTAAATTCCTCAATAAGCAAGAGGTTTGTGTAATAATTTTGTATAAATACATAAGTCTATATATTATTTGCCATATAAATAAAAGATAATTAAATAAACAATCAATTACCTATATATAGTTTGCCAGTTATCAATAACATTTAAAGCTGTTCTTATCCTATTTAATGATACAGAATAATCGGGAGGTCATTTTAAAAGTTCTATAAAGATATCATGAAAATTAAATTATGTTTTACAGGAAACTTTCTATATATTAGATAAGTTAAACTTTCAATAGAGCATCCTCAGCAATTAAACTGTATTTTCTTCTACAGTTAGATAAAATCGCTATTTAATAAGTCAAATTAATTTATTAAATATAGAGTTTGACATTACAAAAGTATTTATGCCAGGGCGGCCGCATCTAAATTACTCTTGATCACAACTAAGCTTAAAAAGCAACGAAAAAATCAGCATTTCTCATTTGATTTATTTTCCAAGCCTCAAAGCGATGTCTACGACGGGCTGCGCCTACACCAACATTTTGTCAACAAGCAAGCCTTAATGAGATTATTTTTACATTTATCGAGAATGTACTGTTCTTATTGACATGATGCGGCCACCCTGGAACCATAACGACTTTTAAATTGCTGAGTAAACCAATCTTGATAGCTGGTTGAGATTGACTCAAAGGAATTAGGTACAGGAAATTCCACTTCTGCCTCACGATCGCTAATGTTAGGATCTCGACTAGGACGAAAGAGCGATCGCTTCTTGAATTCCAGAATGGCTATTTTCTTCTTTAGCCATTCCTACTGGAATATAGCATTCCTAAATCATTCGTGAAAAGTTAGATCCCCGACTTCTTTGAGAAGTCGGGGATCTGGACACCGCGAATTTTCACAATAATTAAATAATATTTATATTTGCAAAACAACAATTTTTGTTGCACTTGTTTACATAATTTCCATGTCTCTATTGAGGTTTGTAAATAATTTGTATTTCTGCAAGGAATATTCCTTTAGACTGATCTTTAACCGAAAAATGTGGGAATAAACACAAATGCATTCGTTAAATATATTTTGTCACGAATCTGTAGTTGCTGTTTCCTTTGTAGCTTGCATTATTGGACTGGTATTACTGTGGGACAGCAAGCAACAAAAAAATGATGTGGAAGAAACAGAGCAGATTCTGTTTAGAATGAGCTTTACTTATTGGCTCGTCTATTGCATGGCCTTTGGTATAGAGAAAATAGTTATACCTGATTGGGAATCTGTAGTTATGACTTTGAGAATAACTACCGCTCTGTCATATTTCTTAACTTTCTCGTGCATTGTGAGTTTGCCACTACACAAATTTGCAGTCCACCGCGTTGAAGAATAGACATTGGAAATTGGGCATTGGGGATGATTAAGATTTCATTGCGATCGCTAATGCCGCTTCCAGTTCTGGCTGGGGCAAAGGAGTTAAGATAAACACTTCTTGCACTGTCTTTCCCTGCCGCGCAATCACTTTATAGCCACCGCGAATCGGTACTGAGACACGCAGTTGCATTTTTGGGCAATGACCTCTTGCCCGCCCAAGTACTCCCGGCGTTACAGTTTGAATGCCATCCTGCTGACAAAGACGTTCTAAAATTGGGATAAGACCAGAAAGGTGTGTTGAGTGATTCCAAACCAATCTGGCAGCTTTTTGTGTTCGCGTAGCGTCTCGTAGAGAAGCCGCGCGGAGAGAATTTGCGGTGGGTTTGCCCATAATAATTAAGCTGCTTCTAGAGGTGCCATTGTCAAACCTGCTCGGCGCAGCTGCTGGTGATAAAGTTCCGCAGGTTCTTGAGGGCCGACCCAAACGATCGCTTGACCTTCATAGTGTACCTGATTAGTCAGATCCCAAGCGCGATCGCCACTCATCCCTGGAATATATTTCATCAAACATTCAGCCACATGCTGGAATGTATTAAAGTCATCATTTAATACAATCACTTTGTAATTGGGATAAGTCTTACGGATAACTTGACTAGACCGTTCAGGAGCCTTAGTTGGTGTTGTTACCATCCCGTAAACATTTGCTGAAACTATCATAAACATACAATAATTGGTCAATAATATTTTACAAAACTACAACTAACTAGTTTAGTGTATTGTTTGGGGAGTGGGGAATGGGGAATTGGAGTTAAAACTTGAAAGTTGAGCCTCAGAAGCTCAACGTTCATCCTCAGAAGCTCAACGTTCACCTTCAGAAGCTCAACGTTCACCCTCAGAAGCTCAACTTCTAAATTTCAACTCGCCTTCCTTCTAATCCCCAATCCCCTATCGCCAATTTTCCCAGTTTTCGTTAAAAATAGATGTATCGGGGAAGGCGGTGGGGTTCCCATTTTGTTGCAAAAGCCGTTTGAGTGCTTCTAGTTGTGGCTCTTGTTTGGGTAAATCATCGACTAGTTGATAGGGTGCGATCGCATTTTTAATGGCAAAACTAGCAACAGTTCCCGCAGCTGCGCCAGACGACCATTCAAAGGAATGGACTCGATAGGCAGCAGCAGCAATGTGACTAGTAGCAATGCTTTTGCCTCCTACCAACAAATTATCAATTTTCTGGGGAATCATCGCCCTTAGAGCAATTTGGAAAGGATAAGCAAGACCTGCACCACGCCTTTCCCCTGGACGTTCTATATTACCAGGGGCTTCTGGGGGACTATTAACCATGCAAGGATGAAAATCTATAGCGTAGTGACCAATACCCACAGAATCGGGAAAGATAGTAGAACGAGTCCGTCGCATTGCTTTCTCTGGTGAGACTTTACCTTCAATTACTGATACTGCTTCCAAACCTGCAAGCGCTGCTCGTAGCCTCCGATACATATCTGCTGGCAGAGTTTTGGAGTAATACTCATCATTGTAATCTCGGCGAGAAATATCAATTTCCCAAATACCAAAGCCACCAGATTGCCCCCAACTGGGTCGTCCAATAATCCGCCGTCCTTCTCGCATATAGGGATATTTCGATAAGCCATGCACTGTTCCCATCGGGGAATTTAGCCCAGCAACAAAGCGGTTATTGCTTTGCTGCTGCTTTACACCATTTCCCAGTTGAGAATCTGTAGTCCCAGCTACCAACCAGTAATAGAAAGAGATGGCATTTTCCTCAGCTTTGCGAAGGGTTTCTGTCCGCAGTCCTCCCATCCAGCCCCCTGGGTTTAGCTGCCCAGTGCTTTGTAACTGTTGGCGACTGTAAATAAGGTTATCTTGGGCTGTTCCGGGGCGGTAGTCGTTACCCCAAGTCCAGTTTTGCATAGAGATATCCCCTGGTGTGGGAGTAGTAAAACTTACACCGCCAAATTTTGTTGGTTTCCCTTTGTTTGGACTCCAAATGCGACGGTAGGTGAAAACTAAATCAAAGTTAGCCAGCCGCGTTAATTCATAGCTAAAATATGGCGCATATTGTAAATAGAATGGGGGCATCGTCTGCGGTTGCGGTTCCTTGGTTGCCTCCATTGCAAAGGTGTAGGTAAATCCTTGGGGACAATAAGGATCGTTGCTGGCGCTGGAAGAAGAGGGTTCCAGGTAAGAACGGGCATCAATGCCTAACCGATAGGGGACATCAGCAAGGGCAATAATTTCTCCAGTTTCGCTGGCATCTACGACATACCATTTAGGAGCATTCCCTTTCGCTGCCTTGGGGAGGAAACGGAGAATAGTTTTGGTAAATCGAGATGAGTTTTCATAGCTATAAGAATCTTCAATACTTTGAGATAAAGTAAAGGTATTGAGAGGTGGTGCGCCTTTTGGTGGTTGATGTTGGATAGCGATCGCACTATTAATTATTTTGCCATCAGCAGCGATTTCCAAATCCTTAATTACCGTGTTGGGAAACCATTGCAACTTCCCTTTGCCCCGCTTTTCGGCATCTTTGAGCATTTGGACTAAAATGTTGTGAGCATCGCGGGGAAGAAAGCAGGAGTCACTTACCCAACAGTCACCAGGGTTAAGTTCACCGTATTTACGCCCAATGCGGTTTCGTAATTCCATATAGCCGCGAGAATAGAATTTGAGAGCTCGCTGAGTTGGGCGTTCGTCTAACGCAGATGTCCCTTGAGAAGAAATTTGTCCTCCTAACCAGTCAGTAATTTCCGTCAGACAAACCGTTCGTCCTGCTAGCAAACCCTCATAAGCTGCGGCGACACCAGATAGTCCACCACCTGCAACTAAAATCTCGCAGTTAACACTTTTATCTGGGGTTCTCGGTGGTGTGGCGTTTGCAGAGTCAAATGCAACTAAGGTAGATATGAAATTAAGACCGATCAGCGATATTAAGCTATAAGCTACTTTGTGTCTGTGCTTCATGGTTAAAAAACCGCTCCAAATCCTGTGTCACCTTGTAGAAGGTAGCATCCAGGAAATGATCATCACAAGTTTATCAGAGTAAATATATTTAAATACAAGTTTTATACCTAAAATACTCAGTATGTCAGCTAAATTTACCTGAAGTTTTCAAGATGTTTTAATTCCCTAAGTTCTTGCCCTAAATGCCCTGTACCGTTAGTATCAGAGAGCGATCGCATCTCTTGCCCCTGTTCTGGCATTAGAAACCCCTTGGAGATAAGTAACTACGCAAAATTAATTACAGTCATTGCGAGCGAAGCGTTCGCGGAGCGTCTCGTAGAGATAGCAATCCCAGCCCTTGCGATTGCTTCATTTCGCTTCGCTGCATTCGCAATGACATTGTGTAATTAATTATGTTTACCTACTTAGCACTATTGCAGGGATTCTCAAAGTATATTTGACTAGAATTAAGGTACTATAGCGATTATTATTTGGATACCATAAGCGGTAGGGGTTTACAGAAGTGCGCCTCTACAACTGACACGCCAGTTTAGCTATAAATTAATTAGGACTTACGCAAAAATTGCCGAAAAGCTTAATTTGTCGTTCGCGTAGCGTGCCGCAGGCATACCGCCAAGAATTCGTAGAGTGTGCGTAAGTCCTATTAATATCTACCGTTTTACGGGTATTGGAAAAATGAAGTTTACAGACTGGGTGACTAGGGTGCTACTAATTTGGCTGATGTTCGCCACTCTAATTGTAGTGCTGCTAATTGGACGAGCAACAAAATTACACAACAATCCGACAACCTCCCGCGCATCCAATCCACAGGTTACAGCCTGGAGCCAATATCCCCAGGCACAATTGCAATCAGCAAAAGAGCCAGAGAAGAAATCTCAAGATGTTATCAAGTCCCCAGTCAAGACTAACAAGCCTGTAAAAAGGTATGTAACTACTCAAGCTTTTGCACAGTACAGACCCAATTATCAAGTTGTCGCAGTTAACCCAACTAACTATGGAGAAAGGTACGCCCAAGATATTAACGGCCTTCCTCTCACTAATCAACCGATTATCGTCCTCCATGAAACTGGTTATTCTGCTTCTAGCGCGATTAATTTCTTTCAAGCAGCCCATAGCGATGAAAGTGTACAAGCAAGTTACCACGCTTTAATCAAGTTAGACGGCACAGTGGTTTATCTAGTACCGCCAGACAAGCGGGCTTTTGGTGCGGCTAACTCAGTATTTGATAGTCCTAATGGAGTGGAAACTGTGAAGACTAATCCAAATTTGCCCCCGTCTGTGAATAATTTTGCTTATCACGTTTCTTTAGAAACACCGCCAGATGGTTATGACGGTAGCAGCCAACAAACCCATAGCGGCTACACGGAAGCTCAATATAATTCTCTTGCTTGGTTAATTGCTCAAAGTCAAGTCCCAGACGATCGCATCACTACCCATAAACTAGTAGACCGTTCTAGTCAAAAAGTTGACCCGATAAATTTTGATGGTAATAAATTTCTGGAGTTACTTAATACTTATCGTCAGGTAAGACCTATTTATCGAGTAAGTAAATAATTTACCTAAAGTTCAAGTCTGTCCCTCTCCGAGTCGGCGAGGGACAGGTTTTGCAAAGAAAAACATTTGACTAAGTTATTTACTAAAGCTATAGATTTGCTGCTTTTCTAGGCGATCGCTAATTGATGAAGGCAATGTACCATTCGGGAATGTCTGACGGTCTAGTTGCACTTGTAAATTACTCAAGGGATCGCAACCAGAAGAAATCAGAAATTCTAGTTTTTGGATGTATGGCAAGGTTGCGAGGTTATCCAGAATTTGGAAGATAGCTTGTATATAAGGATGACCAGTTTGTTCATACCAATCAGAGCTAGCAACTTTTGCTTGATCAAAACCCAAGTGTACTGTTAAAGATGGCTCGTCAAATATGGCGATCGCTAACGGACGCGCTTCTTCCTGCAACAATAAATCATTATTTTTCGCTAAATGTCGCAGTTTCTCTAAGCGTTCATAACGTTCAGTCACAGCTTCCGGGTCATCTTGCCAATGAATTGCTACTGTCACCAGATAAGTCTGTAACAGCATGTGACCAAGCTTTTTCGCCTTTGTCGCCAGGTAATAAGAATTGTAGTCGTTTGCCTCAATCAACAATGGCACGCGATCGACTACTTCCATCCCATAGCCCTTAACTCCAGCAATTTTACGGGGATTATTGGTAATCAGGCGAATCTTTTTGATGCCCAAATCCATCAGCATTTGTGCGCCCATCCCGTAGTCTCGCAAGTCAGCCGGAAATCCCAAACGCTCATTTGCTTCTACTGTATCTAGCCCCATATCCTGCAATGAGTAGGCTTTCAGCTTGTTAATCAAACCGATGCCCCGCCCTTCTTGACGCAGGTATACAACTACACCTTGACCAGCAGACTCAATCATTTTCAGTGCGGCTTGTAACTGCATCCGACAGTCGCAACGCAAGGAACCCAAAGCATCACCAGTTAAGCATTCTGAGTGCATCCGCACCATTACTGGCTCATCTTTGAAGTTAGCTGGATCTCCCTTGACAATCGCAACGTGTTCAGTATTGTCTAAGGTATGACGGTAAGCGTAAATTTCAAACTGACCGAATTCACTAGGCAGTTTGGTAACAACCTCTCGATACACTAAGCGATCGTGCTGTAGTCGATAGCTGATTAAATCCGCAATACTAATTATTTTTAAGTTGTGACGTTTCGCATATTCAACTAACTGCTGCAACCGCGCCATTGAACCATCGGAGTTTTGAATTTCACAAATTACCCCGGCTGGATATAGCCCTGCTAGTCGAGATAAGTCTACAGCTGCTTCCGTATGCCCGGCGCGTTTGAGTACACCTCCAGCTTTCGCCCGAATCGGGAAAATATGACCAGGGCGACGTAAATCAGTTGGTTTTGTAGCTGGATTGAGAGTAACTTGGATAGTGCGGGCGCGGTCTTCGGCTGAGATGCCTGTGGTGACTCCCAATTCTGGGCCAGCATCAATGCTAACAGTGAAGGCAGTTTGGTTAGTATCTGTAATGTTGCTTACCATCAAAGGTAAGTCTAGCTCGTCTAAGCGATCGCCTGTCATTGCTAAACAAATCAGCCCTCTTGCTTCCACCGCCATGAAATTAATCATGTCGGGTGTAGCAAATTGAGCGGCGCAAATTAAGTCGCCTTCATTTTCTCTATTTTCATCATCTACCACTACAATTACACGACCAGCTTTTAGGTCTGCTAAAGCGGCATCAATCGAATCAAATTTAAAAGCTTGGGTAGTATTAGGCTGTGACACAGAAAGATTCCAGCTACCAACGTAAATTTTTTTTACAATTTCTTCTTTTAGATTGTAGCTCCTTTATAAGGCAGAGAAGTACACTAGCAATGATTTGATAACAGGGCAAAGATTTTTGCCGTTCAGAATGGGGATTTCAAGTGCAGCGACAGCCAAGGATGAACAAAATAAGGGGGACAAATAGAATATTTTGTAACTTCGCCGCGTCCTCTTACTTTCCGTCTGAAAAAGTAGAAGGGTAATAGAAGTTTTGTACGCTATGAGTCTAGTCGCTGATATTGTTGATAGCTGAGAACGAATTAACTATTCATGGGATAAGGATTTCAGATCATGGGCAAATTTAGACGCGTACCCGTTGGGATTGTTGGCGCGTCGGGCTATGGCGGAGTGCAGTTAGTACGGCTACTGATGGATCATCCAGAAGTCGAACTGGTTTATTTAGGTGGTGAGAGTAGTATCGGGAAATCCTTCGGGGATTTGTACCCGCATCTGGCTCATGCAACTAACCTGCTAATAGAAGCGGTAGAACCAGATATAATTGCTCATCGCTGTGAAGTAGTTTTCCTATCTTTACCAAATGGTCTGGCTTGCCAAATCGCGCCTAAACTATTAGAAAAAGGATGTAAAGTACTGGATCTGAGTGCAGATTATCGGTTCCGTGATTTGACAACTTATACAAATTGGTATGGTACTGAAAGAAGCGATCGCACCATTGCAGCTACAGCAGTTTATGGATTACCAGAACTTTACCGCGATCGCATTGCCGAAGCTCAACTCATTGGCTGTCCTGGTTCCTATCCTACTGCAAGTCTCCTTGCACTTTCGCCACTCTTAAAGCAAGGCTTAATCTTACCAGAAACAGCTATTATCGATGCCAAAGCTGGCACATCTACCAGTGGACGGGAACCTCAAACCAACTTATTACTAGCTGAAGCAGATAATTCCATTGCAGCTTTCAATATCGGCCGTCACCGTCACACCCCAGAAATTGAGCAAATTTGCAGTGACTTAGCTGGTCACGAACTCATGATTCAATTTACACCGCACTTGATCCCAATGGTACGCGGGATTTTGGCAACAGTATATGCAACAATGAGCGATCCTGGTCTAGTGCGAGATGACTTAACTACAATTTTCTCAGCCTTCTACCGCAACTCTCCTTGGGTAAAAGTCTGCGATAGCGGCATTTACCCTCAAACAAAGTGGGCTAACGGCAGCAACCTTTGTTATATCGGCGTAGAAGTTGACCCGCGCACAGGTCGCGTGATTGTCATGTCGGCAATTGACAATTTAATTAAAGGGCAGGCAGGTCAAGCAATTCAGTGTATGAACTTAATGATGGACTGGGATGAAACTTTGGGGTTGCCCAAGTTGGGGTTTTATCCATGATTGGGGATTGGGGATTGGGAATGGGGAATTGGGAATTGGTTTTTCCCCCTGCCCCCTGCCCCCTGCCCCCTGCCCCCTGCCCCCTGC
>NZ_JAYGHE010000001.1:214364-269455 GCF_034931145.1 Nostoc sp. UHCC 0252
TACTTAGGCCCTAAACCTACAGCACCAGCATAAACGGCGCGATCGCCTAGTTCATCTTCAATTCGCAGCAAGCGATTATATTTAGCTACCCGTTCGCTGCGACAGAGGGAACCTGTTTTGATTTGACCGGCACGGGTTGCTACAGCTAAATCAGCGATCGTTGTATCTTCCGTTTCACCAGAACGATGGCTAATTACTGAACGGATACTGTTACGAGTTGCCAAATCAATCGTTTCCAAGGTTTCGGTAAGAGAACCAATTTGATTGAGTTTAATCAAAATGGCGTTAGCGGCTTTTTCCTGAATGCCTCTTTGCAAGCGTGTGGCGTTAGTCACAAATAAGTCATCCCCTACCAATTGCACCCGCGAACCTAACTTTTGGGTGATCAATTGCCAACTTTGCCAATCTTCTTCGTGCAAACCATCCTCAATCGAAACAATTGGATATTGATCGACAAGTTGTCCTAAATAATCAATAAACTCAGCCGGGGCGTGAGGTTTACCATCGTAAACATACTGACCATTTTTGTAAAATTCGCTAGCGGCTACATCCAAAGCCAAAGCTACTTCTTCTCCTGGCTTGTAACCAGCTTTTTTAATAGCAGCAACCAGCAATTCCAAAGCCACCTGATTAGATTCTAGGTTCGGGGCAAAGCCGCCTTCATCGCCTACACCAGTAAGCAAACCCTTTTCATCTAATACCTGGCTGAGGGTAGCAAACACTTCTGCACCCCAGCGCAATGCTTCCCGGAAGGAAGCTGCGCCAATTGGGACAATCATAAACTCTTGAAAATCTACGTTATTTGATGCGTGTGCGCCACCGTTAATCACATTCATCAACGGCACTGGGAGCAAATTCGCCAAAGGGCCGCCCAAATAGCGATATAGAGGAATATCTAGAGATTCAGCGCCAGCTTTGGCTGCTGCTAGGGAAACCCCCAAAATCGCATTAGCCCCCAAACTGGATTTGTTAGGAGAACCATCTATGGCGATCATCGTGCGGTCTAGGAGTTCTTGGTTGAGGGCATCCAAGCCTAGTAATTTTGGTGCAAGTGCTTCCTTGACGTTTTGGACTGCCTTGAGTACGCCTTTTCCCCCATAACGGCTTTTATCGCCATCACGCAGTTCGTGAGCCTCAAAAGAGCCAGTAGAAGCACCACTGGGAACCTGCGCTAGTCCGACAACACCATTGGCTAAATGCACTTCGGCTTCAATTGTCGGTCTACCGCGTGAATCAAGAATTTCACGGGCTGCGATCGCCTCAATTGCAGTATCTAGAAATTTACTCATCTGTAATTTATCCTTTATTGGAGTGTGTTACGCACCCAGTCCAGTTACCTAACTCAATCGCTAGCTTATGCTGTTAAGAGACTTTATTGGCTGAGATTAAAGAAGATTTCCATTGTATGGATAGGGAGCAACACCAGAAATGGTTAAGGGAATGTTTATTTAATTCTTCCCCTGATGGCATTTCTACCTGAAGACTGTCAGCTAGGTAAAATGTTTGCAGAGAATAACACTAAATCAATTACACAGAAAAGGTCAATATGCGATTACTACATACAATGCTGCGAGTGGGCAACCTGGAAGAATCCTTAAAGTTCTACTGTGAACTTCTGGGAATGAAATTACTCCGCCGAAAAGATTATCCAGGGGGAGAATTTACCCTAGCTTTTGTTGGCTACGGTGACGAAAGCGATAACGCGGTAATTGAACTAACCTACAACTGGGGGGTGGAAAAGTACGAATTGGGTAATGCTTACGGTCACATTGCCCTTGGAGTTGATGATATTTACGCTACCTGTGAGGAAATTCGCAATCAAGGCGGTAAAATAGCACGCGAACCAGGGCCAATGAAACATGGTTCAACAGTAATTGCTTTTGTGGAAGATCCAGATGGATATAAAATTGAACTGATTCAACTAGGATCTCAAGGATCGGCAGCTAAACAGGAATCACAAGAGCAACTTGTGAGCCAGTGATTCTTATAAAGGATTTCCCAAAAAATAAATTATCGTTAGGGTGGAATTTCACTTACTTAAGCTGGATTTAGATCCCCGACTTCTTGAAGAAGTCGGGGATCTGGGCAGCAAGTTTTGCTTAAGAGCAAGACGCGCGAGACTTTTCGCTTTTTGCCTCCGCTTTTTAGGCGGGTTAGGGCATATCCTCCGTATTCCTAAGAGCGTAGGCGTAGCCGTCGTAGGGATCGCTCCAATAACATCATCAGGCAAAGTCCGTTCATAACAGTGATTTAGTTTTAAATTAGAAAATAGGTAATGGATTAAACTATCACAAAATTACTAATCCTAAAATTGCCACCAGAGATACACGCGGATATACGCTGAGAATGTTTGGATAATTAAGAACTGGGGACTGGGGAAGAAGCAAGGGAGCAGGGGGACAAGGAGAATAACTATACCCAATTCCCAATTCCCAATTCCCAATTCCCAATCTCCCATTCCCAATCCCTAAACTAAAAATCAAAGTTCCAAAATTCTAAAGATGCAACCTACAGATCCAAATAAATTTACTGATAAAGCCTGGGAAGCAATTGTTAAATCTCAGGATATAGTCCGTGCTTATCAACAACAGCAACTAGATGTTGAACATTTAATTATTGCCCTGTTAGAAGAACCCACAAGTCTAGCAATACGTATTCTGGCTCGATCTGAGGTCGATCCAATCCGCTTCCAACAGCAGCTAGAAGCCTTTACCCAACGTCAGCCCAAAGTTGGTAAAAGCGATCAGCTTTATCTTAGCCGTAGTCTAGATGTTTTACTAGACCGAGCCGAGGAAGCTAGAGTCAGGATGAAAGATTCCTACATATCCGTGGAACACATACTTTTAGGCTTTGCTGAAGACGATCGCATTGGACGAAAGATCCTCAAAAGCTTTAGTGCGGATGCAGCTAAACTAGAAGCTACGATCAAAGCCGTTCGCGGTAGTCAAAAGGTAACAGATCAAACGCCAGAATCGCGCTATGAAGCCTTACAAAAATTTGGTAGAGATTTAACAGAACAAGCAAAAGCTGGAAAACTCGACCCAGTAATTGGGCGAGATGACGAAATTCGGCGGGTAATTCAAGTATTATCTCGTCGGAGCAAGAATAACCCCGTCTTGATTGGTGAACCTGGCGTAGGTAAAACTGCGATCGCAGAAGCTTTAGCACAACGGATGGTAAACGGTGACGTTCCCGAATCTCTGAAAAACCGCCAACTGATCTCTTTAGACATCGGTAGTTTAATTGCTGGGGCAAAATTGCGAGGAGAATTTGAAGAACGCCTGAAAGCTGTCCTCAAAGAAGTTATGGATTCTAACGGCCAAATTGTCCTATTTATCGACGAACTACATACCGTAGTCGGTACAGGTTCCAGCCAACAAGGGGCTATGGATGCCGGAAATCTGCTCAAACCAATGTTGGCGCGGGGAGAACTGCGTTGCATTGGCGCAACTACCCTCGACGAGTTCCGCAAACACATCGAGAAAGACGCTGCTTTAGAACGTCGCTTTCAACAAGTATTTGTCGATCAGCCAAGTGTGGAAAATACTATTTCCATTTTGCGGGGTTTGAAAGAACGCTATGAAGTGCATCACAACGTCAAAATTTCTGATTCGGCTTTGGTAGCAGCAGCAACCCTGTCAGCGCGTTATATTAGCGATCGCTTCTTACCAGATAAAGCCATCGATTTGGTGGATGAAGCCGCAGCACAGTTGAAAATGGAGATTACCTCCAAACCAGCCGAATTGGAAACCATCGATCGCCGCCTCATGCAGTTAGAAATGGAAAAGCTGTCATTAGCTGGCGAAGAAAAGGGTACTGCCCAAACTAAAGAGCGTTTGGAGCGCATCGAGCAAGAAATCGCCAATTTAACCGAAAAACAGCAAATATTTAATGAGCAATGGCAAGGTGAAAAGCAGATATTGGAGGCGATAAGCGCCTTAAAGAAAGAAGAAGATGCGCTGCGAGTGCAAATTGAACAGGCGGAACGTGCTTATGACTTAAATAAAGCTGCTCAACTGAAATATGGCAAATTGGAAGGAGTACAGCACGAGCGCGAAGCCAAGGAAGCGAGTCTTTTAGAAATTCAAAACCAAGGTTCCACGTTGTTGCGAGAACAAGTTACCGAAGCCGATATTGCGGAAATCGTCGCCAAATGGACAGGAATTCCCGTCAATCGCTTATTGGAATCAGAACGGCAAAAATTGCTGCAACTAGAAAGTCATTTACATCAACGAGTTATTGGGCAAGAAGAGGCTGTAGAAGCTGTAGCAGCAGCCATTCGCCGCGCCCGTGCGGGGATGAAAGATCCCTCGCGTCCCATTGGTTCATTTTTGTTCATGGGCCCCACAGGAGTGGGCAAAACCGAACTCGCCCGTGCTTTAGCTCAGTTTCTCTTTGATTCTGATGATGCCTTGGTACGCTTGGATATGTCTGAGTATATGGAAAAACACTCAGTTTCTCGGTTAGTGGGTGCGCCTCCAGGATACGTAGGCTATGAAGAAGGTGGTCAGCTTTCCGAGGCAGTTCGCCGCCGTCCTTACTCAGTGGTGCTGCTGGATGAAGTGGAAAAGGCGCACCCCGATGTGTTCAATATTTTGTTGCAGGTTTTAGATGATGGGAGAATTACTGACTCTCAAGGAAGGACGGTAGATTTTCGTAACAGCGTTATTGTGATGACCAGTAACATTGGTAGCGAACATATTTTGGATGTATCTGGTGATGATTCCCAGTATGAAACGATGCGGAAGCGGGTAATGGAAGGTTTGCGATCGCATTTCCGCCCAGAATTTCTCAACCGCGTCGATGATATTATTCTCTTCCATACCCTAAATCGCACCGAAATGCGGCAAATCATCCGTATTCAACTCAAGCGAGTAGAAAATCTCCTGCGCGAGCAAAAAATCTTCTTTGAGATATCCCAAGCAGCTTGCGATCACCTTGTAGAATCAGGTTATGACCCAGTTTATGGTGCGCGTCCACTCAAACGCGCAATTCAGCGAGAAGTAGAAAACCCCCTCGCCACCAAGTTATTGGAGAATACTTTTATCTCTGGAGACACGATTATCATTGACAAAAATGAAAATGGTCTGTCTTTTAGCAAAAAAGTGGTGTTGAAGGTGTCAGTGCCACAGATTGCTACATAGTCAGAGGAGGCGATCGCTACATGAGTTTATATTTAGTAATTTATGTGCGATCGCTATTAATTTAAGCTGCTTAAAATTGAGGCTTAATATACAAATCCCATACTTCTTTTAAGCACCTTGCATCTGATTCAGAAACTTGCCCGATCTTGGCTAGCAACAAAGATTGGTCTAGACAATCCAATCGAGATAGACGCACAGTTGAAGCAACACGCAAACCACTTGCAGCCCAATCATTCAAAGGTACATCAGTTTGTGTGCGAGGTTTGACAGATGTGACTACTGCGGTTACTACATCATTTCCATCTAACCACAACACAAGTATTGGACGTTTTTTAAAACCTCCACCGCTAGTAAATGGAATATCTGCTACCCAAAATTCACCGGCTTGGATAGTCGTCATAAAGTCCTTCGTCTTGTGGTGCGTAGCCGTTCAAAAAAGCATCATGGCTGCGGGTGCTTTTGGTTTCTTCCGCTTTTTGTTGGATGGTAATTACCCAGTGCCCTGTAGTTATATTTTCCAGTATTGATTCTGGGAGATTCAATTTTTCCCCTGGTTTTAGTTCAATTTCATAAGTCAGAGTAGTCAATTCATTTTGCATAACTGCTAGTTAGGATTTTCATAATGTTAGTGTAATTTAATTTAGGAGCGATCGTTGTTGATTTTAGTTAGTCTTTTCAGTCTAAATGAAAAGGCGATCACTATTGGAAAATTGCTTAGAATAATGTTTCTATCAGCGCTGATGTTGTTAATGTTAAAGACATGAGATCAGCGTCTAATACCAATCACCTTCAATAAACCTATCCAAGCCTGAGTTAATTTCTCCCATCCGAATTTTTGCAACATACTGTCAATAACTTGTTTGTTCTGAGATTTGGACATATCTATCACAAATTTAGGATTGATTTCAGCAGCTTTATTGATACTGTCAAATCCTTCTTTACGACGACCCAATTTTGTCAATATAATGCCTCGATTGTACCAAGCCTCGTGTTTATCTGGTTTAAATTTCAGTGCTTGTTCGTAGGATGCGATTGCTTCTTCATACCGTTCTAAATTCATTAATGCATTGCCCCGATTGTTCCAAGCTTGATGGTAATCTGATTTAAATTTCAGTGCTTGGTCGTAAGATGCGATCGCTTCTTTATTGCGTCCTAATTTGTCTAGCGCATAGCCCATATTGTACCAAGCATCTTGATAATCTGGTTTAAATTTCAGTGCTTGGTCATAGGATGCGATTGCTTCTTCATACCGTCCTAAATTTCTTAATGCAATACCCCGATTACTCCAAGCTACATAATCATCTGCTTGAATTTTAAGTACTTCGTCAAAAGAAATGATTGCTTCTTCATAGCGTTGTAGATTATCACATAGAACAACACCTCTGTTGTTCCAGGCTTCACAATAATTAGAGTTAATTTTCAGTGCTTGGTCGTCCGATGCAATTGCTTCTTCATACCGTCCTAAATTCCTTAATGCAATACCCCGGTTACTCCAAGCGTGGTATTCATTTGGTTGAAATTCCAGTGCTTGATCAAAGGATGCGATCGCTTCTTCATTACGTCCTAAATCCTTGAGCGCAATGCCGCGATTGTGCCATATTGTGTGATCATCTGGTTTAATTTGCAGTGCTTGGTCACAAGATGCCAGCGCTTCCTCATAGCGTCCTAAAGTCCATAACACACTGCCTCTGCTATCCCAAACTTTGCCCTCATCTGGTTTAATGTACAGTGCTTGGTCATAAGATGCCAGCGCTTCCTCATAGCGTCCTGAATTCTCTAGTGCAATGCTTCGGTTGTACCAGGCTTTGTCGTCATCTGGTTTAAATTTCAGTGCTTGGTCGAAGGATGCGATCGCTTCTTCATAGCGTTTTAGGTAATCACATAACACAGCGCCTCGGTAGATCCAAGTTTTGTAGTAATTAGGTTGAATTTTGAGAGCTTGGTCGTAGGATACGATCGCTTGTTCATATTCCTTAGCAGCAAATAGTAAATTTCCCAGTTCAAATAGTAAACTTGCCCGGCGATTCTCTGGCTGATTTTTTTCAGTCAGCAAGTCTTGAATTTCTATGATTTTCTCAATTCTTTGTTCTGGGCTGAGTTTCAAATATTTCTCATAGTCTCCTTCCAACAGCAAGCGATTTGATTCTTGTTCTACTACTTCTGGCGTTGTCGGTAATTCAAACACCCCAGAACGCCAATCAAAAAAATCTGGTGAGCGATGAATAAAATAGTTGATAGAAAATGAACGCAAAAGAAAAACAAAGCTAATGGGAAAATCATCTCTAAAGCGTTCTCGCTGTTGGTTTAAGTGATTTAAAATATGCGGAACACTGGTTAAATTACTAAATTGTCCTTCGGTAATTTCGCCAAAACTTCTTTTTTCATATTTGTATAAAGAATATTCCAGACCTTTAATCAATAAAATATCAACTTGCTTGTCTTTAACAAACTCTGCGACTGGCTGATATAAATTATCAATCGCTTCAACTAACGGCAAAACGGCAATATTTTTTTGTGGAATCTCCTGGGGAAGTTTGACAATGAACTTGTCTGCTTCCCCAGGCGTACATTGGACAAAAAACAAACCAAATCCTGATTTTCGCCTCAGTGCGCGAAGCAAATCTTGATAAGCTTCTTCTGGTTCTGCGGGTAAATCATCATCCCAATCACTTAAATTTGGGTTCATGCAAGTTTCGCTACGGCTTCTTTAAATTCTGGAATTCCTTGAATCAATGGATGAATATCATACCAACGCTGCATTTCTCCATCATCATCCAAATAGCGGTATTCTAAAAGACAACGGTTATACATCAAACTCCGATACAAGTCATCATTAATAATGCGCTTAGAACAAGACACTTCCGCTAACAAACACCATTGATGATTTTCCACAGCGCGGCGATAAGTATCTCTGGCTTGAGTAATTGCTCGTCGCACTGCCTTTTCTGAAACAGGTAACTCTTCAGTGCGTCCAAAGGCATCTTGAGTTAACAATAGCAAATTCCTCACATGACCTCCACTCATTAAACAAAGTCTGTCTAAGGTTTGGGGACTGTCGAAAATTTCCGTTTCTAGTGATAGTTCTGGTGCAATTTGCCGGACTCGCTTGTTAATTACTTCTTTAACTTTTTTGAGTCCTGGCTGGTAAACTTCGCCCTTGAGAGTGTTTACCATAATCATTGGCAAAATTTGGGGGTCGCCGTAGATATCTCTGAGGTCTGTTGCCCTTGTAGAATAGACCATTGAAATAGGGACTGTGTAAATCAAATGGCAATCTAAAGCTTGGAGTTGTTCGCTACGGTCTAAAAAGACTTCTTCATAGTTGGTGCGTTCTCCGTCCTTGACTAACACCATCCGGTCTAAGTTATCGACAATTACCGCCAGTTTCTTGTAACCATTAGGTAAGTGCTGTTTTGCATCCACCAGAAACTCATTTAACACTTGAATTAAAGTGACGGTGTAAGGATCGATTTTTTGGCGAATCTTCTGGCGTAATTCAGGAACAGCCCTTAAATTTGCGGTCAATTTGGCAAATTGAGTTAGCTGTGCTTCTACTCCCAGACTTTCAAATTCTATGGGAGTTTGCGCCAAATCTTTCAAATCTTCCCAACGACCTTTCAACCAGTCGAGTATAGGACGAGGACTAGCAATCTCTTTTAAATCTTTGAGCAAACGGCGGGTGCAGGCGAGGAGTATATCTGTATATTGGGCATCTTCCGAATCGATATCTTCTTCATCAGCAGCAAAATACACAACATAAAATTCCCGATTTTCTAAATATTTCTTTAATCTGAGTAATTCTGTAGACTTCCCCGCACCCCGATGGCCAGAATACAATTGGCAAGTATTTGTATCTGCTAATCGCATCCGATTTCCCAACTCTTGTTCAATATCCGCATCTCCGCGCACATCCTGACAATCTACATATTTTGGGTCGCCTGCGGGTAAGGGTTCAAAGGGGTTAAAGGCATTGTAGAGTTTTGCGAGTAAGTCAGAACTATTAACCATAGGTAAAAAATATAGCAATGATGCTCATAATAATGGAGATTATAAAAAATTGAGGTGCTTGGCAAAAGAACAAAGCATTAAAGGTATAACCTAGCACTAGTAAGGCTTTAGCCATCGAAGCAAGGTGCTGTTATTTTCATTAGTTTTGCGGGAATCCTAGTAATTATATACCCACCAAATTAATGAATCCATCAGGTTAGGTAGGCAGTATTTATGCAACTCATCACCTCCTTAGATATTAGAAATTCGGAATATTTATCAAAAAATCGGCTGATTAGTTATCACCACCAGTTGCGTCTAATTTTTGCGCTGGGTACTCAGGTAAAAAATGTTCTGGAAATTGGGATTTTTAATTCTCTGTTAACAGACATGTTGAAGAACAATGGATACAACGTCACTACTGCTGATATCGATCCCAACCTGAAGCCACAAATAATTTTGGATTTGACCACAGATTTTTCATTACCCAAAGATAAATTTGATGCGATTGTCTTGTTTCAAGTGCTGGAACACTTACCTTATGAACAGTCAGAAGAAGCGCTGAAAAAACTCGCAGAAGCAACAAATAAATTTTTGGTGATTTCGATTCCTTATTGCACTCAATACTTGTCAATTCAGATCAAAACCTCTTTCTCAGGCAGGCCAAGGCATTTGTTATTCAATGTGCCAAAATTCTGGAGTACAACGCCAGTATGTGACGAGCATTACTGGGAAATGGGTTTGAAAAGATATCCCAAAGAGCGGATTTTAAACTCTGTTGCCAACGCTGGGCTAACTGTCAAGCAAGAATTTATCGATCCTAATTATCCGTATCACTATTTTTTGGTGTTGGAAAAAAACTAACAATACTTAAATGGCAGTCTCAACTAGGCTGATTAACCTGCGTTGAAAATCGGGAGTAGGGAAATCCGAATCAGAAAATGGGGGCAAACAATCCTCAAAAAAGGTGCGATCGCCTAAGCTATGCTTTTAAAATCCTAATTGGTATCATGCCCTTCTGTGTTCTCCGGGTTTATCCTGGAAAGCAGAGGGCTAGGTTGTATTAGCCACTATCATCATTTCAGATACTAACATCGGAAATTACCAATTATGCTAGAACAAGGCACTATCAGTATTCATACTGATAATATTTTCCCGATCATTAAGAAGTCTCTTTACTCAGATCACCAAATCTTCTTGCGGGAACTGGTATCCAATGCTGTAGACGCTATCCAAAAGCTGAAAATGGTATCCCGCGCCGGAGATTACGCTGGAGAAATCGGCGAACCGGAAATTGAAATTGCCATTGACAAAGATAAAAAAACTCTCTCCATTTCCGATAACGGTATCGGGATGACCGCAGATGAAGTTAAGAAATATATCAATCAGGTTGCCTTCTCTAGTGCTGAAGAATTTATTCATAAGTATGAAGGCAAATCAGATCAACCCATAATTGGCCACTTCGGTCTTGGTTTCTACTCTTCCTTCATGGTGGCGCAAAAGGTAGAAATTGATACCTTGTCCTACCAAGAAGGAGCGCAGGCGGTTCACTGGACTTGCGATGGTTCTCCAGCTTTCACCCTAGAAGATTCGTCCCGGACAACTCGCGGTACTACTATTACCCTCAGCCTGGAAGGAGAAGAGGAGGAATTTCTAGAGTCTGCACGGATTAAGAATCTTGTCAAGACTTATTGCGATTTCTTGCCAGTACCAATAAAACTCGACGGTGAGGTAGTAAATAAGCAAAAAGCACCGTGGCGAGAGTCTCCAAGTAATCTGAGTCAAGAAGAGTATTTAGAGTTTTACCGCTACCTGTATCCTTTTCAGGAAGAACCTCTGTTGTGGGTGCATTTAAATACTGACTATCCCTTTATCATCAACGGGATTCTGTATTTCCCCAAAATGAGGCCGGATGTAGATGTTACTAAAGGGCAGATCAAGCTATTTTGCAATCAAGTTTTTGTCAGTGACAACTGCGAAGAAATTATTCCGCAATTTTTGATGCCGATGCGGGGTGTGATTGATAGTACCGATATTCCGCTAAACGTATCGCGGAGTGCCTTGCAAGGCGATCGCACCGTGAAGCGAATTGGTGACTACATTGCTAAAAAAGTAGGCGATCGCCTCAAAGAACTTTTCCGCGATAATCGTGAACAATACATCAGTGCTTGGAAAGACCTCGGAACCTTTGTAAAATTCGGCGTTCTCAACGACGATAAATTCAAAAAGCAAATCGAAGATATCATCGTCTTTCGCACCACCGCCAAGCTGACAGAAAAAGTTTCGGTTGAAACTCCAGTGGTTGAAGTCCAGTCTTCAGACGGCGATGCTTGGCAAGATGTGACTCCTTCGCCCAGTGCTGAAAACTCAACACCCACCGCACCTTACACCACACTGAAAGAGTATCTAGAACGCAACAAAGAACGTAACGAAAACCGGGTTTTCTACAGCACCGATGAAACAACCCAAGCTACATACATAGAACTACACAAAAATCAAGGCTTGGAAGTCCTATTTATGGACTCCTTCATCGACACCCACTTTATCAACTTCCTAGAGCGGGAATATCAGGATGTCAAGTTTACGCGGGTAGACTCAGATTTAGATAATACCCTGCTAGAACAAGATAAAGCTACGGAAATTGTCGATCCCAAGACGAACAAAACCCGCAGTGAGACGATTAAAGAGTTATTTGAGAAATCTCTCAACAAACCCAAACTCAACATCCGTACCGAAGCTTTGAAATCAGACGATCCTCAAGGTACACCTCCTGCGATGGTGCTTTTACCAGAGATTCTTCGCCGCCTGCGAGAAATGAACGCCATGATGCAACAGGGGACAGCAGAGTTTCCTGAAGATCACATTTTGCTGGTGAATACTGCTCACCCGCTAATTCAAAATCTGGCAAATCTGAACCAAGGTAGTATTATCCAAGGTGACGGTCAATCAACTACCGATCAGTTAGTGAATTTGATTTGCCAACACGTCTATGATTTAGCGCTGATGTCTCAGAAAGGCTTTGACGCTGAAGGAATGAAATCTTTCGTCGAGCGATCGAATGAGGTACTAACAAAGCTGACGGAACAAGCTAGTAAATAGTTGGGAATGGGGAATTGGGAATGGGGAATTGGGAATGGGGCATGGGGCATGGGGCATTGGGAATTGGGAATTGGGAATTGGGAATGGGGCATGGGGCAATAATTCTTCTTCCCCTGCTCCCTGCTCCCTGCTCCCTGCTCCCTGCCCCCTGCTCCCTGCTCCCTGCTCCCTGCTCCCTGCTCCCTGCTCCCTGCTCCCTGCCCCCTGCCTCTTCTCCCCACTTCTGTTGTCTAAGACATAGAATGGAAAGGCTGTATTAAAATAACAATCTGGAGATAGTTGCTATGTCTCGTCGCTGTGAACTAACTGGTAAGAAGGCAAATAACGCTTTTGCTGTTTCCCACTCCCACCGTCGCACAAAACGCCTTCAGCACGCCAATCTGCAAGATAAGCGGGTTTGGTGGGAAGGCGGAAATCGCTGGGTAAGATTAAAGCTATCTACTAAAGCAATCAAAACCCTACAAATTAAAGGGTTAGAAGCAATGGCAAAAGAAGCTGGTATTAACCTGAATCATTACTAAGTAACGTGGGATTTTAGAACCGGAGACTATGTACGGGAGACAGGATAAGCGGCTTTGGCCGCTGTTCATCCTGGTTCCCTACGAATATCACACTGAAGTTAGGCGGCTCATTACCCAAAATTAATTACGAATTACGTACAGCCCTTTGGGCATGAAAACCGCGTAGCGTGCCGGAGGCTCTATTACGAATTACGAATTATTCCTGTTGTATCTGCTTTTGTACCCAAAGACGAAAAGCTTTGAGGGTTGAATTTCTGCCTGCTGTTGTACTTTGCTCAAGATATTGGGGAATCGCCTCAACTAGGTTAAATCTAGGAAAATTCAGGCTTTGCTGAGACTCTACATAATGCCCATCTTGCAGAACATTAATTTGGAGCTTTCCTTTATCAAAACGCCAAAGCTCAGGTACTTTTAAAGCTTCATAAATATTAGGATGAGTACGAGAAGTAATATCAATTTCTAGAGCTAAATCTGAAGGAGGATCTACTGTTAAATCTAGTCGCTTCTTGCCGCGAATCTTAGATTCATTTTTTATATAAAAACACTGATCTGGTTCTATACCTTGAGCCGTTGCTTGGTTTTTGAAAGTGGTAGAACCAAGGCATCTAAACTCAATATCTAATTCTTCCAGAAGCGCTTTGACTAAATCGCTAATAATTTCTTTATCGTCTTCATGTTCTGGCAGTGGTGCCATAATCTCCAATATTCCCCTGTCATAAGCAATTCGTGCTGCACGGTGTTCCCCCAAATCTTCTAGAATTGTTTCCAATTCCTGCCAGGTTACATCTCGCAATAACACTCTTTGTCCTGGTGGAACATGGATGCGCTTTAATTCCAACAACATCATCTTCACTCCCAGTAGCTTATACCTGCATTTAGCTTACTCTAGTTGACTAATGCACTGCGACAATTTTTGCTGCGATATCGCCACAGTTTAAAGAAAAAACCTCTGGAATCCCCAGAGGTTTTGGTTCCTGATTTAGTTTCTAGTTGTTACTACAATTTGTCCTTAGTCATTTCCCGATAAAGAAGCAAATTATTTTATTTGACTAGAGACGCGATAAATTGCGTCTCTATTTATCGTTACGATCGCAGTTTGTGATTAATTCTTCACCCGTGGTTTCGAACCAGGAATCGTTACATCTATTGGTATCACCTTTGTTGCTAGCTGTGTCAATGGCGGTTGAATGGCGGCTTGATTCCCGACTACTAGAGTCACAATCTTGTCGGGCTTGAGGTATTCTCGTGCTACCCGTTGCACGTCAGCTGCTGTGGTGGCGGCGACGGCTTTTTGATAGCGAAAGAGAAAATCAGCCGGATAGCCGTAATATTCGTATCGCATCAACCTTGATAAGGTTTGGCTGGGATCTTGAAAGTTGAATACAAAGGAGTTGAGTGTAGATTCTTTCGCAAAAGCCAGTTCTTTTGCTGGCACTCTTTGAGTTTGAATCCGCTTGATTTCAGCTTGTAAGGCTTTGACAAACTGCACGGTAGCATCCGATCGCGTTTGTCCACCAGCAATAAACATGCCAGGATAGTCGTAGCGGGGACTCCACTGGCCATAGACAGAGTAAGCTAAACCTTGACGCGATCGCAATTCATTAAATAAGCGTCCACCAAATCCATTTAACACTCCATTCAATACATCCAGCGCGGCATAATCGGGACTGTCGAACCGTCCGCCTAAATGGCCGATAAGTACGCTACTTTGGGTTAATTGTGGCTGATTGACAAAAAACACTCCACCTGTATTAGCTGCCGAAACCGATGGTAATTTGGGTTTAGCAATACCTGGGTTGCGGTTCCAATCGCCAAACTTAGCTTGAATGAGCGATCGCATTTTCTTAGAGTCAAAATCCCCCACAATCCCCAAAATCATATTGTTGGGGTGGAAATATTGCTGATAAAAGTTGATCAAATCCTCACGCTCAACGTTATCCACCGTTGCATACTCTATCGTGCGAGAGTATGGACTATCTTTCCCATAAATCAATTTCTTAAATTCTCGACTAGCAATGTCATCTGGATCGTCATTGCGACGAGCAATGCCACCCTTAGCTTGCGTCTTAGCCAAGTCTAGCTTTTCTTGAGCAAATACTGGCGATCGCAGCACCTCGGCAAATAACCCAAACACCGTTTCTAAATCTTCACTCAACGCATCAAAACTAGCACTACCAGAACCTTCGCCAATACCAGCTTCTACAGATGCCGCCCGTTGTTCCAACATCTCATTGAGTTCATCAGCCGAATGTTGCTTAGTTCCCCCAGTTCGCATTACTGCGCCTGTAAAACCAGCTAAACCAACTTTCTCCATTGGTTCCAAGCGATTTCCTGTCCGCACAAACGCCGTACCATTCACCAACGGCAATTCGTGATCCTCCATCAAATAGACAACCAAGCCATTTTGGAGAACAAACCGCTCATATTTCGGTATCTTAATCTCAGGTAACGGTGGCAACTGCAACTCACTATAATGCTTTGCCTCAGTCGTCGCCGCCAGAGAAAAATTACAAGTTAAAAGTAAACACGCAAAAACAGCAACCAAAGCATAAATTAAACCCTTCCCATTTTTGATTTTCAACCCCATCCACCTTTTACCCTTCACCTTGTACCTCTGCATATCTTTTCTTCCTTCGCGCCCTTTGCGCCTTCGCGGTTCGTTTCTCTTATCCTTCTTTCGACAACAACTTACCAATCGTGCGATTCCCCGGCGTAAACGTCTCTTTCGCCACTCTTTGAATATCAGCCGTTGTCACCGCCGAAATATCATCCAACTGCTTAAACAAATTCCGCCAAGAGCCAGTTTTCACCTCATATTCCAACAATTGTTGAGCCATCCCCATATTGGAATCAAGGGTACGTAACAAACCCGCCCGTGCTTGGGTTTTCACCCGTTCCAAATCAACCGCCGCTACAGGCTCAGTTTTTAATTTGTCAATTTCTTGGCGCAAAGCCACCGCCACTTCATCAACTGTATGACCAGGAGCCGTGAGAGCATAGAAGAATATCAAGTTTGGGTACTTATCTCCAGGAAATCCACTGTAACCTTGAGCATTTAGCGCCAAACGCTGCTTTTCTACCAAAGACTTATACAACCGCGACGTGCGCCCATCGCTTAATAAACTGCCAATGATTTCATAGACTGCATTATCTGGATGAGTAACAGCCGGACGATGATAACCTTCTAAATACCAGGGTTGAGAAGGTAGTTGTAAAGTAACTTCCCGTGTTTGTTTTTGTGGCGGTTCCACCGGGATTTGTGCAACAGCTTTGGTTTTTGCTTTATAGCGGCCAAAATAAGTTTGCGCCAGTTTTTTCACTTCAGCCGGGTTTACATCTCCGACAATTGCGATCGCTAAATTACTTGGTACATAGTGAGTATCAAAGAAATTCTGGACATCATCTGGTGTCAGATTGCGGATATCTTGGTCATAACCAATCACCGGACGCTTGTAAGGATGGACTTTGTAAGCAGTATCGATAAACTTTTCCACCATTTGTCCAATAGGTGAATTCTCTACCCGCATCCGTCGTTCTTCTAAAATTACATCTTTCTCTTTATAAAATTCACGACGAATTACCGGATCGAGAAATCGTTCCGACTCCAGCGACATCCACAGTTCCAGCTTATTGGCAGGAAAACTGTAAAAATAACGGGTAGCTTCGGTAGAAGTATTGGCATTTAAACCTACACCTCCCGCTTGTTCGACGATTTGCCCCAATTCGTTTTGCTTGACAAGCTTACCTGCTTGTGATTCTACTTGCTTGAACTCAGCTTCTAACCGCGCAACCTCATCTTTTTTGCCATCGGCTTTGGCTTTTTTAATTTGAGTATCTAACTGCTCCAATCTATCTAGCAGAGGTTTTTCTGCCTTGTAGTCTTCTGTGCCAATGCGCGTTGTACCTTTAAACGCCAAATGTTCTAGAAAGTGAGCTACACCAGTTTTACCATCTGGCTCATCCACACCACCGACATTTGCATAAGTCAGGAAGGAAACCACAGGCGCTTGATGCCGTTCTAAGACAAGGAATTTTAAACCATTGTCGAGGCGAAACTCCGTTAACTGTTTAATGACTCGATCCAGATAAGGTTGGATTGAACTTTGAACTGGTGGAGTTTGAGTTTTGGTTTCTTGAGGAGGTGCAATTTGAGTTTGAGCCAGAGCAATTTCTGGTAGCAATCCCCACCAGAGGACGATCAAAGCCAACAAAGTGACAAACAACCGCCGTAATAAATCCAAAATTGACCGACTGATCTGGTTCATAAGCAAAAATTAAGATAAAGTTACACTACCTGAGAAACAGGATACTTAGCAAAAGGACGTTAATGTTGTATTAAGCTTGTTGAGCTTTTTTACTTGACGTTAGACAATAATGCTACAAATCGTGTTCCGCACATTTCACCATAACTGTTATGCGAGTTTTTAATTCTTCCCCACCTTCAGAGGCTCAGACGCGCACCCGAATTTTACAAGCAGCACAAAGGTTGTTCGCCTCTCAAGGATTTGACGGCACTACCACCCGTGATTTAGCGCAGGCGGCAGGTGTAGCTGAAGGCACTTTATTTCGTCATTTTCCCAATAAAAAAGCAATTTTAGTAGAAGTAGCCACGAGTGGCTGGGTAGAAATTCTAACTGATTTGCTGACAGAATTAAGTGAAATGGGCAGCTATAAAGCCGTAGCTCAAGTAATGCGTCGCCGGATGTGGAACTTTCAAAAAAATGCCGATTTGATGCGCGTTTGTTTTATGGAGGTGCAGTTCCACCCCGATTTGCGCGATCGCATTCAATTAGAAGTCATTACCAAAATGACCGATGTGGGCGAAGCATTTTTCCAAACAGCGATGGATAAAGGCGTTTATCGCAAAACGGATGCCAAGCTAGTTGCGAAAGTTTTCTTGGGAATGTTTGCGATCGCAGGTTTTTCTAACAACACCATTATGGAACCTGACGCTTCCCCCCAACAAATGCAGGAAATGGCCGAAGGACTCGCTGATATCTTCCTCAATGGTGTCTTAGTTAAAGATTAGAGAATTGGGCATTGGGCAAAGACTTACTCCAACTTCCCCCCATTCCCCATTCCCTATTCCCCATTCAGCACTATTTTCGCTTGCTGACTCCACTGTTGTACTAGCTCAATTGCTGGACACAAATCTCGTCGCTGCATTGTTGCCACTTGCAAGCGCATGATTTGTTGATGCAATCTGTGAGTGGGAGTCTGTGCTAACTGGGTTACAGAACCAATACCTGCGTGAAGCAATAAACCACAATATTGCACGCCTACGCTGGGAATACGCGCTAAGTCAGCTAAAGCCATCCATTTATTTACATACTGAAGATGAATTTGTAATTTATTTGCTAAGGCCAGCCGCGCCTCTAGAGTCTTGCCTTGTTTGACTAGCGCTACTGTGGTATCGATCCCACAATTTTGCAGTTGTGATTGTTCTTCGTTGGTCAGTCCAGGTAATTGCTCGATTGGCCAGTCACGAGATGCAACCAGATTTCGATTATTTGTATTTTTAGTAGACATTTTAAAACTAAATATTGCCATTGCATCGACTGACAATGTGATTGTTTTGATTAACAATGTTATTGCATAGACTAACAATGCGATTGTTTTGACTAACAATACCATTGCATCGACTGACAATCTCATTGTATCGCCTGACAATGCGATTGTTTTGACAAACAATGCCATTGCATCGACTAACATTAAATAAAGATGGGCGTGATAGTTAAAATCTAGTTACTTCATAGTGGATTGCACGAAGTTCATGACACCAATTCCGAAAAATACAGCCCAGTTGTATGAAATAGACTTTGTAGCATGGACAGAAAAGACTGTACAACTCATTCGTGCTGGACAATTTGAACAGGTAGATTGGGATAGTGTGATTGAGGAAATTGAAAACTTGGGACGGTCTGAACGGCGAGAATTGAAAAGCCGCCTGGAAGTATTATTACAGCATTTGCTAAAGTGGCAATATCAGTCCATTATGCGAAGTGGCTCGTGGCGAAATACGATTAATGAGCAACGCAACCGGATTGCAGATTTGTTGCAAGAGAGTCCCAGCCTCAAATCATATCCAGAAGAAGTTTTAGCCCAATGTTACGATCGCGGATTAAAAGCTGCTAGTAACGAAACTGAACTACCAATAAATACCTTTCCAGTGGAATGTCCTTATCTCATTGCCCAAGTTCTCGATGCTGAGTTTTTGCCGGATGCGATTGATTTGTAATCTAGGCTTATGCGTTAATTAACTCACCTTGCATAACAGTTACCGCTTGTCCAGCGAGAAAGACGCGATCGCCTCCGGTATAGCGGACTTTTACGACTCCACCGCGACTGGATGCTTGATAAGCCAATAACTCATCTTTGTGTAAGCGATCGCGCCAAAAGGGAGCGAGACAACAATGAGCCGCCCCAGTCACAGGGTCTTCATCAATCCCTAAACCCGGTGCAAAGAAGCGAGAGATGAAATCATATTCAGAATCAGAATCGGTAAGGCTGGTGACAATGATTTCAGAAGTAGGCAATGTTTTCAGTATTTGGAAATTTGGCTGTATTTGCCGTACCAAATCTTCAGATTCCAATTCCACTAAATAGCCCAAGGAATTCAAGTAAACAGATTTGTAAGGTACACCCAAAGCAACTTTGAGTTCTTGCGGGGCGACTGTTTCTTTTGAGTGATTGACAGGAAAATCTAACTCAATCCACTCACCTTGTAACTTAGCAATCAGCACTCCGCTTTTGGTATAAAAACGCGCAACTTCATCAGGTGACAAATGCCCTTCTGACCAAAGGACATGGGCGCTAGCTAAAGTTGCGTGACCACAAAGCGGTACTTCTACCGTCGGCGTAAACCAACGCAGATTGAAGCCATCATCTTGTCTAACTAAAAAAGCCGTCTCAGATAAATTCATCTCCTGCGCTACGTTTTGCATCCAACGTTCATTTTGGCGAGTGGGCAGAACACAGACAGCAGCAGGATTTCCTGCGAAAGGTATATTGCTAAAAGCATCAACCTGAGTAACGGTTTGTCCCATTAGAGTCACCTTAAAAGTTAAACAGCAATATATTTATCAAGAGTGTATTAGAGATTTATGCCGTTAGTTAACAATGCTGTTACATCCAAACCAGAACCGCCATATACAGTAACCTTATAAATTAGGAATACAATTTTGTTCAAGCAAAACGGGAACATGAGGATAAAAAGCTTTAGAAGCATCTTTGCTGCTGTCAACTTAGCGTTAATTTTTGGAGGATTAGTTAGTTGTGCTGTTGAAGTACCGCAACCACTTGCACCAACTGAGCAACAAAAACCAGTCCTGCAACCCAACCAGAACGATAATGATGATGATGATGATGGCGATCGCAGAAATCGCAATGATGATGACGATGATGATGATGATGGCGATCGCAAAAATCGCAAAGACGATGACGATAATGACTAAATAAGTAGATGGGCGTGAATAAATGTCATTGCGAGCAAAGCGAAGCAATCACAAAGTCTCTGGGATTGCTTCGCTTCGCTCGCAATGACATCTTAATATTTAATTATGCCTACCTAAATAAAGGCAAAACTATAACCTGAAGTTTCTATTTATGCTTATTCCACAAACTTCTACTTCCCTCGTCGATAATTTACGCCTCCGACGGCAACGACTAGCCAAACTCATTGATTTTCCCGTAGTTCTCTGGTCAGGTAGCAACAGTCCGCGCAATTTTCCGGCAAATCCCTTTCCGTTTCGCGCTAATAGTCATTTCCTCTATTTTGCCGGACTGCCATTATCAAATGCAGCAATTCGTTTAGAAGCAGGCAAGCTAGAACTATTCATCGACGATCCATCACCCAGCAGTGCCCTTTGGCATGGAGAAACGCCAACGCGCGAGGAGATAGCGCAGAAGATTGGGGCAGATGTAGCAAGGCCAATGGCAGAATTAGAATCTTGGCTAGAAGATGCCGTCACACTTGCCGTACAAGATGCAGCGACATGGACGCAACAATCGCAGCTATTAAATAGATGGGTTTTACCCCAAAGTCCTCCCCAAGGAATTGATTTAGATTTAGCTAAAGCGATCGCTTCTATTCGCCTCACCCACGATGAAGCTGCATTAACTGAGTTGCGAAAAGCTGCTGCTGTAACTGTTCAAGCACACAAAGCTGGGATGGCAGCAACACCTCAAGCCAAGCTAGAAGCAGAAGTTCGTGCAGCGATGGAAGGAGTAATTATTGCCCACAATATGACCACTTCTTACAACAGTATTGTCACTGTTCACGGCGAAGTTTTGCATAACGAACACTATCACCACCCATTGCAACCAGGTGATTTACTCCTTGCTGACGTTGGCGCTGAAACTGAGATGGGTTGGGCAGGTGATGTTACTCGCACGTGGCCAGTTTCCGGTAAGTTTTCATCTACCCAAAGAGATATTTATGATGTGGTACTGGCGGCTCATGATGCTTGCATTGCCAAAATACAGCCTGGTGTAGAGTATGAAGATATTCATCTACTAGCTGCCACGGCGATCGCTGAAGGTTTAGTGGAGTTAGGCATTTTACAAGGAAATCCCCAAGATTTAGTAGAGATGGATGCCCACGCGCTGTTTTTCCCTCATGGTATCGGTCATCTACTGGGTTTAGATGTCCATGATATGGAAGACTTGGGTGATATAGCTGGGTATGAAGAGGGACGTTCTAGGAGCGATCGCTTTGGCTTAGGCTACCTGCGTTTAAATCGTCCCCTGCGCCCAGGAATGTTAGTCACAATTGAACCTGGTTTTTATCAAGTACCAGCAATTTTAAATGATACCAATGTTCGCTCAAAATATCAAAATGTAGTTAATTGGCAGCGTTTATCTGAATTTGCCGATGTGCGCGGAATCCGCATCGAAGATGATGTTTTAGTTACAACAGAAGGTAGCGAAATTTTAACAGCTGCATTACCAAATGATGCTGATACTATAGAAAATTTAGTAGGTCGTTAATCTGTGCATCATGGCTTGCTAATTGATAGCGTAAACACATAGGATGTTTCCTTATGAGAAAAAAAACCATAGGATTACTACTCAACGGAGTTATTGTAAGCTTCGGACTATTGCCATTATTAGCTCAAGCACAGCAGCCAGTAGCGGTTTCTGATACCCAAATTGCAGCGATGGTAGAGTCATTGCGACAGGCTGCACCGCAGACAAAAAATCCCAACGATGGATATTACAGCGAATGGCAAGTGAAACCAGAAACCCTCAAAGGTTGGTCAAGAACTTGTCTCAAACGAGAACTAACACCGACGCAGTTTGAAAACAATCCTGCGATCGCTCGCCAAGTTGTCTCTTGCATTACCCGCCGGGAGTTAAGCAATCAGTTCCGCGCCACTAACAATAATGAAATTGCATCTGTGCGTGGTGCAGCTTGTTGGTGGATGACTGGTAGCTATACAGGTTGTAACAAAGGTTTCACTGCTGAGTATGTGCAAAAAGTTGTCCGTTTTTATCAACAACAGCGTTTAAAACCGACGACTCGTTGAGAAAGAATTAAGATAATTGCTTTACCTTTTCGACAACCCAATCAACGCGATCTTTTCCCCAAAATCTCTCGCCTTCGACTACCCAAGTCGGGACTCCGGGACAGCCAAACTGTTCGTATTCTGCCAAAGCTGCGACTGCTGCAAGTTTGGCTGCTTCCTTGTGGATTAACTTAAGAATGCGATCGCCATTCAAGCCGACATCATTATTTTGATATCAAATTTGGCTTTTAACCCATTGGCGAAATTCTTTAACTAATTCCAAATAATCTTTTTCTTCCACCTGCTGTAAAAAATTAGAAATTTCTGTTAATGGCAAATTAGGAAATGCTAAACTTTGGTCAACAGCTATATATTGGTCATCTCGTAATATATTTATACTAAAAATAGTGCCATCATAACGCCAAATCTCTGGTACACCCATATCAGCATAAACTTGAAAACGATTTTGGGAACTGCTGGTAATATCAATTTCTACTACCAAATCTGGCGGCGGATCTTGTTGCAAATTAATTCTTTTTTTGCCCTTAATGAACTTGACATTTTTAATATAAAAGCATTCATCTGGTTCTGCGCCACTCAGTTCTGGACGTTTGAAAGTAGTAGAACCAAGGGGCTGAATCCTAACTTTTAGTTCTTCCGCTAGAGTTTCGACAAATCGACCCACAATTTTTTTATAACTTTCATGTTCAGGTGAAGGAACCATGATTTCTAAAGTACCTCGATTGTAAGTAAGCCGGAGGCGGCGACTAGCGCTAAGTTCAGTTAGCAAGTTTTCATAAGTTTGCCAACTGATACCCGATAGGTGGACGATTTCTGTGGGTTGAAGCAGTGTGTTGCTAGTCATAGCGATATGTGATGTAGGTTCTCGCTGTACAATAGCCTTTCTTGCCTTCATTGTACTTTAAGCTCAATCTTCTATAAAGCTAGGTATCTGGTTGCTACAGTCGCGGTGAAAACTACTAAGCTGGTAAATAGCACGTTTAAAATTTAGCGGAAATTCGGAATCGCATTTATCGGCGGTTCAAGATTCCTCATTGGCGAACTACCTGTAATTACATTATGTTTGATGCTCTATCTGACCGTTTAGAATCCGCCTGGAAAAAACTGCGGGGACAGGACAAAATTTCTCAATCCAACATTCAAGATGCATTGCGCGAAGTGCGCCGCGCCTTGTTGGAGGCAGATGTCAATCTCCAGGTAGTCAAAGATTTTATTAGCGAAGTCGAAGCCAAAGCCCAGGGAGCCGAGGTGGTTACTGGCGTGCGACCTGACCAACAGTTCATCAAAATTGTCCACGATGAACTGGTGGAGGTGATGGGAGAAGAAAATGTTCCGATCGCAGAAGCCCAAGAAAAGCCGACTATTGTGTTGATGGCTGGTTTGCAAGGTACTGGTAAAACCACAGCTACGGCTAAGTTAGCCTTACATTTGAGAAAATTAGATCGTAGCTGTTTGTTGGTGGCGACAGACGTATATCGCCCAGCCGCGATCGACCAGTTGCTGACGTTGGGTAAGCAAATTGATGTACCAGTATTTGAACTAGGAAGCGACGCAGATCCCGTAGAAATTGCAAGGCAAGGTGTAGAACGCGCTAGGGCAGAAGGTGTAAACACAGTAATTATTGATACTGCTGGTCGCCTGCAAATTGACGAAGATATGATGGCGGAATTAGCCCGCATCAAAGCAACTGTCCAACCCCATGAAACTCTGTTGGTGGTGGACGCGATGACTGGTCAAGAGGCAGCAAATCTGACTCGCACCTTCCACGATCAAATCGGAATTACTGGGGCGATTCTCACCAAAATGGATGGTGATAGCCGTGGTGGTGCTGCGCTTTCGGTGCGAAAGATTTCGGGAGCGCCGATTAAATTTGTGGGCGTGGGTGAGAAAGTCGAGGCACTGCAACCCTTTTATCCCGATCGCATGGCATCCCGAATTTTGGGAATGGGCGATGTGCTAACCCTGGTAGAAAAAGCTCAGGAAGAATTCGATTTAGCCGATGCTGAGAAAATGCAGGAGAAAATCCTGTCAGCAAAGTTTGACTTTACAGACTTTCTCAAGCAGTTGCGGATGCTGAAAAATATGGGATCTCTGGGAGGCTTCATCAAGATGATCCCAGGGATGAACAAGCTTTCAGATGATCAGCTAAAGCAGGGAGAAACCCAGCTAAAGCGCTGTGAAGCGATGATTAACTCCATGACTCGCCAAGAACGCCACGACCCCGATTTATTAGCCAGTTCTCCCAGTCGGCGGCGGCGGATTGCTGCTGGCTCCGGTTATAGAGAGTCAGATGTGACTAAATTGGTGGGTGATTTCCAAAAAATGCGATCGCTCATGCAGCAAATGGGTCAAGGTGGCTTCCCTGGAATGCCGGGAATGTTCGGCGGTGGCGGCGGTATGGGCAATGCCTTCGCAGGTGCTGGCAATCGTCCCGCAGCCCCCGGATGGCGCGGCTATGGTGGCGATGCAGGTGCGAAAAAGAAAAAACCCAAAGACAAAAAGAAAAAAGGCTTCGGCAATCTTTAGTTATTGGGCATTGGGCACTTATACTGAGCGGAGTCGTTGGCGCAGCTTCTCGTAGAGAAGTATGGGGCATTGGTAATTTACAAATGACTAATGACTAATGACTAATGACTAATAGCAGCAAATGCTAGGCAGTGCTAAAATTAGCATTTCGACCTCAGAATTTATCAGCAGAGGAAACTAACCCTCAATTTCTCGGCAATAGCCAGATTTAGGTTACTTCTTCGCCCACTAGTTGCTAATTAATATCTAAACAGGAGAATGATTCTTCAACCATGATCAAACTGCGCTTGAAACGATTCGGTAAAAAACGGGAAGCAAGTTACCGTATCGTCGCCATTAACAACCTCGCTCGCCGTGATGGCCGTCCCCTAGAAGAATTGGGATTTTATAACCCCAGAACTGATGAAGTGCGATTAGACGTTCCCGGTATCGTCAAGCGACTACAACAAGGCGCTCAACCCACTGACACCGTACGTCGCATTCTAGTAAAAGCTAATGTTTTTGAACAGGTCAGTGCAACAACAGCCGCATCATAATTTCGGAACAAAATTGCCAACAGCCAGTCCCAACTATGTTGATCTGGTTCGGTTTTTGGTGCAGCCATTTTTGGAATCTCCAGAGACTTTAAGCGTGGATTGTGAAATATCTCAGGCCCTCAACCGGGTTTGGGTTCGCATCGCCTTTGAAAGCACAGATAAAGGGAAAGTTTTTGGTCGAGGGGGACGCAATATTCAGGCGATTCGTACAGTAATTGCCGCAGCCGCAGCCGCAGCTGGGCAATCAGCATACCTGGATATTTACGGCAGTACCACTCCGGGCCGTGAAGGTATGTCTTCTGATGAAGACACAGAAGAGCGATCGCCACCGCCGGCTAGAAGAGAAGTGCGTGGAAATGATGGGCCTAAACCCATTGTTAAACCCCGCCTCCGCTAGGTTAAAACTAGAGAACAAATCTGAGCGGTTGTAGTAACCTCCGCTCAGAATTTTTGTAAACATGGAAAGTAGTAAAAAGATCGTTGGGTCTTTTTTTGAACTATTTAAAAGTAGGGACGTACAGATTTACGCCTCTACGGCCGATTCATTTGTTGGAAATATTTTTCTAAAATGTAAGTAAAAAGCGTAATTTCGTTTTTAGCGAAAAAATATTAACCTTTGTCAAAAATAGATCCTTACGAATTAAAAAATACTATGGCAGGTGCTTTAACAATTCAGCTGCCTAATGTTGCTAGTGCGATCGCTCTTGGGGGAGATGGAGAAGAAAATCTCAAAACACTATCTCGCCAAACAGGTGCGACTTTAGTCTTACGCGGACAAGAATTATTGATTTCTGGTACTGAAGGGCAAATTGATCTGGCTTCTCGATTAGTGCGATCGCTTGAAAGTCTCTGGATTAAAGGCAATACCATCACCAACGCTGATATTTTAACAGCCCGTCAAGCCATAGATAGCGATCGGCAAGGGGAACTGCAAGATTTACAGCGAGATGTCCTTGCCAAAAGTCGCAGGGGCGAAGAAGTCCGTGCCAAAACCTTCCGCCAGCGCCAATATATCGACGCACTCCGTAGGCGCGATCTTACCTTTGGGATTGGGCCTGCTGGTACTGGCAAAACTTATCTCGCCGTTGTTGTCGCCGTACAAGCACTCCTCGCCAATCAAGTTGAAAAGCTAATTTTAACTCGCCCTGCTGTCGAAGCTGGTGAAAAACTCGGTTTTTTGCCTGGAGACTTACAGCAGAAGGTTAATCCCTATCTTCGCCCACTTTACGATGCTATCTACGAATTCATCGACCCAGAAAAAGTACCCAGTTTAATGGAACGCGGTGTGATTGAAGTCGCGCCACTTGCCTATATGCGGGGACGCACCCTCAATAACGCCTTTATCATTGTCGATGAAGCTCAAAATACTACACCCGCTCAGATGAAAATGGTTTTGACTCGTTTGGGTTTCCGTTCGCGGATGGTGATTACAGGCGATATGACACAAACTGATTTACCACTTCACCAACAATCAGGTTTAGGAGTGGCTTTACAAATTTTAAAACACGTTGAAGGTATTGCCTTTTGCGAATTTTCCCAAAAAGATGTCGTGCGCCATCCTTTAGTTCAGCGCATTGTCGCTGCTTATGAACAATACGAAAAATAGAAATTGGGAATTGGGCATAGGGCATTAATTAGGACTCATCGTTTAACCAACGACAAATGACAAAGGACAAATGACAAATGACCACAACATTGAAAGAATTTTTAGAAAGTTGCGAAACTCTTGGAACCTTGCGTTTAATTGTTACTAGTAGCGCGGCTGTATTAGAAGCAAGGGGCAAGATTGAAAAGCTATTTTATGCAGAACTACCAAAAGGTAAATATGCGAATATGCACACCGAGGGCTTTGAATTTCACTTGAATATGGATAGAATTATTCAAGTAAAATTTGAAACTGGTGAAGCGAAAAGAGGCAACTTTACAACCTATGCTATTCGGTTTTTAGATGATAAACATGAGCCTGCTTTAAGCCTATTCTTGCAATGGGGTAAGCCAGGAGAATATGAACTAGGGCAGGTGGAAGCTTGGCAAGCTTTACGGGAGCAATATGGGGAAGTTTGGCAACCTTTACCAGCAGATATTTAATGTTGCTCATTGGTATGTTAAAAACTGCGGTTAAGCTAGATGTATTAATGAAATAATCACTATTTTGATTAAATTATACACTCGTAATAATTTGGGAAAATAAGCTAACTTGAAAAAAGTCTCTATATAAAATGTTTCCAAATATTGGAGATTTTTAGAATGAAATGGACACTTGATGAAGCCCAAAAACAGCTGCCCTCAATAATTAATGCGACTAGTCAAGAACCTCAGCTAATCTATACTGAAGAGGAATTGGTGGCCGCAATTCTAGATCCTGAGCTTTTTCAAGAATTTTTAAACTGGCGACAAAAAGCTACGAAAACATCTCTAGCTCAAGTCTTTAAAGAACTCCAGCAGTTATGTACTGAAGAAGATTATAGCTTAGAGATACCACTACGAAGCGACCGTAACAATCCTTTTATTGAAGACGAGGATGAGTAATCTTTGTGACACTAATATTATCAGTGAATTGACTCGTCCAATTCCAAATTCGGGGGTAATAACATGGAGCGGCACTGTGACATCTATTAACTTAAGTGTTATTACAATTGAGGAAATTTATTATGGTTTAACAGCGAAGCCTAATTCTAGAATCCAAAACTGGTTTGAAAACTTTCTTACAAATCACTGTCAAATTTTCCCTATCACCTCAGAAATTGCCAAGTGTTCTGGTGAATTGAGAGGCTTTTTGAGGACTCAAGGTAAACCCCGTTCGCAAGCTGATATACTTATTGCAGCAACAGCCAAAATACATTCCATGACTCTTGTTACTAGAAATATTAAGGATTTTGAGGGTTGTGATATATATACATTGAATCCATTTAAGCTATAACAATTGTGGCAATAGAATAGTCTTATTAAGATTATTAAGACTGCCTTGAGTCACTCTCACTAAAATCAATAAGAGTCGATACTATAGATTAATCTGTAACCAATAAATAATAAACGTTAAATATAAAATTGCTAATGTTTTTTATAAAAGCGATTTGGAGTTTTTGCTTAATTGCTTTTTTCCTGCTATGGAGTGGAGAAGCTGAAGCAGGAGAGTTATCTGAGCAGTTAGCAAATTTTCCCCAGTGGGAAAAATTAACTTCAGTACAATCGGCTTCGGGTGACTTAGTTTACCCGGAATGGATGTCTGGTTCTTGGCAAATTACCAGTACTTTGGTAGATTTAGCAGCACCTTTAGCACCAGATATCATAACTCCAGGGTTTGAAGGTAATCGCCGACAATTAAATCAACCTGTGAGTTTTGTAGTAAGATTTGTAAAGGCTCAACCAGATATATCCAGTTTAAAAATATTTCCTCAGATAGATAACAAATCTTCAAGCTTAGTGGCAGATAGAGCGTTTAATAGTTTGAATTTGGCACGGGCTTATTTAGGGGATGAAGCAGTGTTATCAGTCAAAGTAGATCCCGATTCACCTAATCGTCAGATTACATTTTTGCGTAGCAGTCGCCAATTAGTTTCCATTGTGACTGCACGCGCTACAGAAACTACCTCTGATGGCAAGTTCATCACCACAGAAGTGTTTCAACAATTATTTAAAGGTGGTTCACGCCCCTATTTAAACTCTGTAGAATCTACCACTGCTTATCATAAACTTCCAACAGCAAATCCGGCGATTGATGCAGATCAAGTTACTGCTGTCTATCTTTCACCCCAAGATCCAGATTACTTTAAAGCTGGTTCTCGACCAGTTGCTCTTTATCGCTATCGCCTAGAATTTGTCCCAGTGCAAATGCCTAGCACTCAAAAGCCATGATTTCAAGCTAATAGACCTTGACTAACTTGTATTACATCTGTAGTATATAAATTCCAAGCTCACGATCGCGCTCTTGGACGGTGTGCATCATGGCCAAATTTCAAGATATTGTCAATTACTTTCGTTCTGACTGGAAACTGAGTGTTTTCAGTATTACAGCATCTAGCATTTACGAAATTATTGATTTAGTTGTACCTTACGCGATTGGGCAGATTTTAAACGTTTTGTCTGCTCAACCTTTAGATAAACCAATTCAAAGTGCGATCGCAACTTTTTCGGATATCACCAATTATCCAGCTAATAAAACTCTATCTTTGGGTGTATTACTGGGCTTAATTTTTCTTGTCACCGTAGTGAAAGCGCCAACACAACCCTGGTTAAGCAACTGGTTTCATTGGGATATAGCTTTCAGATCGCGTCGAGAAAAAACCGAAACAGCGATCGCCAAAGTTCTGACTCTGCCATTAGAATTTTATGATGAAAACAACCCCGGACGGATTGCCGGCAGAGTAGCTAGAGGTGTTGCTAACCACACTTGGGCATATCCCGAAATCGCCGGACAGTTGATTCCTAAGCTGGCTCGTGTACTGGGGATTTTTGTGTTTATCTTGTTCATTGAATGGCGGATTGCAATTGTATATCTAATTTCTTTTGTAATTATTCTTAGCTTCAGCTTGAAGCATTTACAGCAGTTGATTGAGTCTGAAAGACGTGTGGATAAGTATGGAGAGGACACCGAAAGCCGCACTTCTGAATTAATCACCAATATCAAAACGGTAAAAGCATTTGCTACAGAAGCCAATGAACTCAAACGCCAAAAGCAACGTTTGAATCGTGAACTAATGGTGCTTAATTATCGCATCCACAAAGGTTATACGAAACTGGGTACTTGGCAAAGAACCGTAATTCAGTTTTGTGTGTTTACAATACTGGGTTTGACTTTAGCAGCAACAGTAAATGGGAAAATTTCTCTCGGTCACTTTGTCATGACCTTAACTCTTTCTAGTATGGCTTATGCCGAACTAGAACCTATTAGCAGCTTGGCAGAAGTTTTTGCCCGTCGTTATTCTTCCATGCTGCGGTTTCACGAATTTCTGCAAGAGCCAACTGCATCTGATTCAGCAACTCTTTTAGATAAGAGCAACCAGACAGAATCACCTTATAAATTTACTGGAAAAGTTGAGTTGTCACACCTCAGTTTTGGATATGATGCCAACCGCCAAGTTTTACAAGACATTAACTTGTTGATTGAGCCATACCAAACAGTGGCATTAGTGGGGCGTTCCGGTTCTGGTAAGTCTACTTTAGTGAAATTGCTGTTGCGATATTTTGAACCTCAATCAGGTCAAATTTTGATCGATGGTCAAGATATTCGCACTTTGGATGTGGGTAAGTATAGACGGAGATTAGCGATCGTTCACCAAGAAGTAGACGTTTTCAACGGTACTATATTGGATAATCTTATCTATGGCAGAACTAATGCCAGTTTAGAGCAGGTTAAGGAAGCCTGTAAAATTGCGAGAGTCGATGAAGTAGTGCAGCAGTTACCTAAAGGTTATTACACCGTTGTAGGGGAACGAGGTGTCAGGTTATCTGGAGGACAAAGACAACGGTTAGGAATTGCGAGGGCGTTGTTAGTGGAACCAGACGTGCTGATTTTTGACGAAGCCACCTCTAGCTTAGATTATGAATCTGAGCGTTCAATTCAGCTAGCGATGCGATCGATTCAGGGTACTTGCACCACAATTGTGATTGCTCACCGTCTAAGTACAGTGCGGGAAGCAGATAAAATTGTAGTTCTGGAGCAAGGAAAGATTGTAGAAGTGGGTAGCCACGATGAGCTCTTGCGTCACGAGGGCATTTACCGCCGCCTACACTCCTTGCAAGAAACAGGAGAACTTCTAAGTTAGGGAACATAGACATTTGGGATTTTACATTGATCCCATAAATCAATATCCTTGATTAAATCGACCTTATTGTATTGTCAACAAGGTCGATTTTTCAGTTGTCCCAACAGTATTTTGTACAAAACTAAAAATTCTCAGTCACCAGTCATAATGTATACAATATGTGATAATAGATTTCAGATAAAAATTATAGTCTGCTGAACTATGTCCGCTTAAGTAATGCAAGAAGCGAGGCTTGCAATTTTCGTATCTTAAGTATATAAACTGAGTTTTGCTATTGCCATTTTATATGGGGATGAAAGCGCTGATTACATTTGCTAGGTATCTATGCAATAAGTCTTATTAATTATTTAATTAAATTATATTATCTGTGAATATAACTAAAATTACTTCTGGACAAACACTTACTTCTACACAAAAAGTTGGCTTAGATTTAGTTGCTGTTTTGGGTGGCGGACGAGATGTTGTCTTGGCTATTGATTTGACAGAAAGTGTAGGCTTGAATGATGAAGGTCGTATCCGCTTACGTCAGATCATTCAAGATAGCCTTAAGCCTGGAGATACTGTCTACATTATTCCTTTTGCTCAAGATGTAGTTTTAAGTGAAGTTAAATCGGGTGTAAATCCGTTGGGAACACCCATCTACTTCATTAGTAATAATCAAGAAAATATTGACAAAATTTTAGCAAGAATACCTTCGCCAGATTCAAAATACTATGGTACAGATATTCAGCAAGCTGAATTTACTATTTATCAAGGTCTAGCTCAGATTAATCAAAATCGTCTGCAAGAAAACCAATCTATAAAACCACAATCAGTAGTTTGGGTTACAGATGCGCCTTTATTTACCGAACCAGGAATTACATCGCAAATTTGGATAGAAACGCCTGCTGGTAGTCCTTTTAGGGTTGCAGATTCTCCCGAAAGTCAACAGCGACAAGCTTGGATTAAAGATTTGCCCATTCAGAAGCGATCGCTATCAATTAAAACACAAAATAATCAACAGTATAAACTCACGGTAGTCGATATTGCTCCTACAGTCCAGGAATTTTGTACACCAGCGCCAGGTAATCAAGAAACTTGTTTAGTCACACCTTATTTAATTAGAAAGTTATGGTTGCCTGGATTAACTTCAATATTAATCCTAATAGGTCTATTCTTAGCTGGACTAAAATTATATCGTCTCCGAAAAAAATGGGAACTTATAGTTGATTTTGAAGCAACCGCAAAACCAGAAGATCAGAAATGCAGCTTGCCAAACAATAAACGAATTGCAATTGGTGAATATGACTCTACTTGTATAGATTCTATTGATTGCCCAGGCGTAGAAATTAGAGGATACTTAGAACGCAAAGGTGAGAAACTTTATTTAGTACCAACTAATTTAATACCAATTTATTACAACGATCAAGAAGTTACGTCACGTCAACTTATAGATAAATCTAAATTTCGCCTAAATTGTCCAGATTCTCGCAAGCGCGACTACGAGATTATTATTAAACTCAAAAAATAAAAAATAATATTAATTCAGGTGCATAGAATGAGTCAATCAACTACAAATGAACTTCAATATCGGGGAATCAACCGCACAATTTGTATAGGTTTAGGCGGTACTGGACGCGATGTTTTAATGCGAATCCGGCGGTTAATTGTTGACCGTTATGGAGATTTAAGTAATCTCCCAATTGTAAGTTTTGTTCACATTGACACAGATAAAGCCGCAACCCAAGTCACCGGTATTCGTACAGGAAGTACTTATCATGGTGTTGACCTCAGCTTTAAAGAGGCAGAAAAAGTCAGTGCTACAATGTCCTCCAACGAAGTTACTATGTTTGTCGAAGGATTGGAGCGGCGATCAGAATATACTCGTCATGGCCCATACGACCATATTGGCAGATGGTTTCCACCACAACTATTGCGAAATATTAAAGCAGTTGAAGAAGGTGCAAAAGGCATTAGACCTGTAGGTAGATTAGCTTTTTTCCACAATTATCAAAAGGTTAAAACAGCAATTGAAAGCGCAGAGAGGCGCACCAGAGGACATGATTCTTTATTGCTGAAAGCTGGCTTAAGAGTCGAACCAGGACTAAGCATTTTTGTTGTCGGTTCTCTTTGCGGCGGTACAGGTAGCGGCATGTTTCTGGACATTGCTTATAGCCTCAGACAGCTTTATAGCGATCAAAGCGCCAAAATTTTTGGCTATCTAGTGATTAGTCCAGAATTGTATGGTAATGCTCCTAGCATGAGCGCTAATACTTATGCTGCTCTCAAAGAATTAAATTATTACAGCACACCGGGCACAAAATTTGAAGCATTTTATGACTTGCAAAATTTAGTTTTTATCCAAGAACAGCGTCCACCATTTGACTATACCTATTTAGTATCAAGTCAAACAGCAGGTGAGTATTCAATTTTGGTTCAAGGTAAACTATGTAATGTTATTGCCCATAAGATTGCTTTAGATTTTTCTAGTGAATTAGCACCAGCAATTAAAGGCAGTAGAGACAACTTTCTGCAACACATGATTCAATGTGATAAACACCCGCGTCCCAATAGCCAACGGTATTTAACATTTGGATTGGCGGCTATCTATTTTCCCCGCGATACTATTGTACAAATAGCTTTAAACCGCGTTAGTTTAGAGCTAGTAAAATTTTGGTTAAACGGCAAAGGTCAAAGTCCAGATCCCGTAAAATTAATTGAACAATTCCTTATTCAGTATCATTGGCACAACGACCCAGAAAATAAGGATAATTTCACTACAAAACTAGCAGAATCAGTTCAAGAGAATAATAAGAGTTTTCGTAATACTATTAGTACTTGGAGAAATAAATTAGAACGGCAAATTTCCGATTGTCAAAAACGCGAAAATCGCAATGATATTCGCGGACAGTTGCCAAGAGAATTTAGAGAACAATTCCGCAAAGTTCAGCCAGGTGAAACTGAAAGTACTAGAGGAATTTGGCTCACTAGGTTACTACAAATTTCTCCCAATATTACCAAGGAACTAAAGACTAATATTGATGATTATTTAAGTCAATTGCTCACACCCACAGATTCTAATTTTTCTATTAAAAGTACCCGTGACTGGCTAGATGGTTTGCAACATGAATTGCATAACTATCAACTAAACTTGCAAGAAAAAATTACTGACCGTGGTGGCATGAAAATCTTGGAAGATTTAGAGAGAAAATGGCGAGATACTGAACAAACAATCGAGGATATTGAACAGAAACCTGGAATTCCACTTTTAAATAATAAAAATAGCCAATTCCAAGATGAAGCCAGAAAATCAGTACAGGAAGTCTGTAAGATTATTCAACATAACTTTGATGTCACAGTCGTTCAAGAGTCGCTAAAAATTGTTAATAACTTACAAAAGCATGTTCAAGAGAGAACAACTCAAGTCGCTGCCTTTAATAGCTTAGTAGAAGATTTACAAAGTTTTTATGAAAAGCAAGATAGAGACTTGAGACAATTAAATTTTGATGAAATGAGCGGTGAAGCAATATTTGATGGTGAGGATATTGACCGATGTTATCAAAATATTTTGCCAGAAGAGGATTTACGTCGCCAGTTTGTGTTAGTAAGTTCGACAATTACAGAACAAACTGGTAGAGGGCAATCTTTAGCAAGTTTTATAGACAGAGAACGCACCACTCCAGACCAATTACACAAAGAAATTGACTTGAAAGTTGATAAATTATTTGCTTCTCGGAGTATTAATATTGTCAACTCTGTAATTAAACGTTTTATGCAAAACTACTCTTTAGCAGTACGTTCAACTCGTTTAGCACAAGTTATGCAAGAAGCTGAACCTCTCTTGCGTTTGAATTTAACTGACCCCTATTTTCGGGAAGATGCTGCCAAAAGTAGTAAATTAGTTGGTTTTAAGGATACAGATGAGTTAGAAGTCCGACAATTTAAAACTTTGCTTACACAAGATATAGGAGTGGAACCAAGTGTCTTAAAAGCAACTCAAGCTGAAGATGAAATTTTAATTGTGAATGAGTATGCTGGTTTCCCTCTCAGACTAATTAGTAGTTTATCAAGAATGAGAAACCCTTACTTACGCGAACAGCATTCTCCGACATCTTTTCTTCATAACGACTATAACGTTTCATTTCCTGATATTATTCCACCTGATGCCAGGAAAATGGAAGAACTGGAAGATATTTTTTATCCTTGTTTAGCATTGGCTTTATTAGAAAAAAATCAGGGGAATCAACAGTTAGAATTTCAATATCACGATCCATTGCGCGATAGTTATACCACTGCTTCTTTAAGTCCAGAGTGGAATCAAGCTTTGGAGGAACTTGCTAACCGTAAGGATATGACTGAAGCTTTACAACAGCTTTTAGATGATGAGATTGCTGGAATAGAAAGACAACCGGAACTTTGGGAAAATAACTATTTAGTTAAATTGCGGCAATTTGTCAAAGAAGTTGATGAATTTCCAGAAGATAGTGCCAATTATCCATACAAAGCAGCAGTAGCTGGAACTCCTACAAGTACTGATCCTGTAGCTAAAGAGGGAATTATCAATCGTTTTCGGAGAAAGATGGATGAGCGATTTAAAAATTCCCAAATTCAAAGCAGAGATATAGGAAATAAAAAAGCTATCGTTGGTGAGATAGTTGTTAATTTTCCTGTAGAATCTACTGATAATTTAGCAAAAAGGCGTTTAGAACTGGATCGACTAAAGCAAGATTTAGCGGACGATTTGATGAGTGAAGAAGAGTACGATCGCCAAAAACAAAAAATCTTTGCTAAATACCCAATTTAGTCTTTTTAGGAAAAAATCATACTATCAAGGTGTTTTTGATGCCACCAATCCCAAGTTATTTAATATTTATTACTCTTGTACTTGTCGTTCTCCCATCTATAGCTACGATTTTTATCCGCTTGGCTCTGTATCAACATCTATTTTTATTGGAAGAGAAAGTAAGAAGGCTAATTAATAGACAATCAACTGGACAGAAACCAAAAATCCTAGAAGAACTAGAACGAAGGTTTAGAGAAACTAGTAAAAGCTTAGATCAGGTTAATACAGCAGCGTTAATCGACCAAGTTTATAGCCAAGAAAAAGTTTGGGGATTTACTTGTGAACAAATCGATTACTTTTGTCGTATTCTTCCTAATTTACTCTTAGCCTTTGGTTTACTTGGTACTTTTCTAGGTATCACACTTAATTTAGGCGTACTCAGTCAAACTATCAATCAAACTAATACCAGCAATGTTGGCAGTTTAGTTGCTGAATTAAAGAAACCATTAGAAGGAATGAGTATTGCCTTTACTACCAGTTTAACTGGACTTTTTTTTAGTACTTTTTTAACACTATTTAACTGGTTAAAAAATACTAGTTTTGCTAAATATAGACTTATTTGTTCTCTCGAAGATTACCTAGATAATATTTATCATCCCCAGATTCAAGGTGATACTCGGCTCGATAAAATAGTTAATAAAATGGTATCCCAGCAGGATGAATTTTTAACTCGCTTTGGCGATACTGTGCGGGATGCAGTGGAAAAATCTATAGGAAGTGTGGCAAAACAAATTGCTGAAGGGAATAAGGAAGCTACCGATTTAGCAAAACAAGTTTATGAAGGTTTTTATCAGGCTGCTGGCACTATATCTGGTGCTGCTAGTGAATTTGAACACACTATTGCTGAACTAAATACAAAATCTCACATATTTAAACAGTCTGCTGAAATATTTGCTAGTAGCCAGTTTCCTCAAAAATTATCAACAGCTACAGCCAATTTGACTACCATGCAAGAAAGATTTTCAGAATCTGCTGCAAGTTTGGCACAAACAACCAAAGTAATTGAAACATCAGTAATAGAAGTTCAGCGATGTACTCAAGAATTGACTAATTTGGCAGGAGAAATAAAAAAAGCTAATCAAACTTCAATTCAAGTTTTAGAGTTACATCAAAATAATCAAAGCTCCCTTAGTGAGATTATTCCTCAACTCAAGCAAGGAGCTAGTAGTTTTTCCAAAGCGATTAACAAACTCGATAAATTAGAGCAAGGGATTGCTAGTAAAGCTAATAGTTTGACAGAGTTAATAGAAGTTGTTAAAAGCTATACAGAGCAACTTAATTTAGCAATTGAAGCTTTAGGCGATCGCTTGATTTTAAACTTATCTCAACAGATGGGTTCTAATAACCAACAAGTTAAAGCTGCTATTACCAATTTTGAAGAATATGCTAATCAGTTAAGCATTAAATTCGATATGTCTAAATCAGATTTTATAGATGTTATCCACAAAGATAATGAAACTTTTAATAATGAATATAAAAATGTCAGCGCTCTCATCGTTAAAGGAATTATTCAGCAAACAGAAATAAATAAAAAAGGACTAGAAATGTTAATCAATAATATTCAAGAATTTAATCAAGATGTCAACAATATCAAAGATGAAATTTCTCGATTAAGGCAGGGGATGGAAAAGCAAGTAGAAAGACTCTAACTGATTACATTGACATTATTTGAAATTAAAATCTTAAATTATGGCTCGTCGATCGCAGCATAGTGGCTACAACGAAGATTTAAATATTTGGCCTGCTTTCACAGATTTAATGTCTAATGCTTTCATGATACTGCTACTATTATTATTAATAGCCACTACAAAGTACACGATATCGCAAATATCTAATCCAGGAACGCCACCAATTTTATTGATTAAAGATGAAAATTCCAGGTTTGATCCAGGTAGCGCAGTAATTCCAACAACAATGTTAGATTACATCAAAAATAAACTTGTACCTGATATAGAAAAAAATACAAAATCTTACAATATTAATACAGTTGAAATTATTGGACACACTGATGAACAACCTATTGGCATTATTAGCAGCAATCTAGACTCTAATTTAGAGGTAGCTGCTAGTCAAGGTGGCTCAGTTAGTACACTTAAGGCAGGTTCTAATGCTGATTTAGGATTGATGCGTTCCCTTGCAGTGGTTAAAGAATTGCTGAAAATCCAGCAACAGAATAAGATGCCAGGAGTTCAATTTCGCGCTTATTCTGCGGCACAATTAATATTACCAACTGGTGAATTTGCTCCTATTCCCCAAGACAAGCGTCACCCAGAATCGAAGCGGCGACGCATTGAAATTCGTTTTACCCGCTTAGGTGAAGTGCGAGAAGTAAAGTAAATAATCCATTCACCACTGCTAGAACACTAATTCAAGAATTGAAGTCTTCCAATCAGAAAAAACTAAGATTTACTCTTATCAGCTTCTTTCTGCGCCGCTTCACTGTATTTCTTATATAGTTGAGTGCGAATCTTAGCTTCCTGATAACGGCTGTGTTTTTGTGGTACTGTACTCATTAAATCTGAAGCCCGTTGCCACTTAGCAGCGATTTCTAACCACTGAGTTGAGGTTGTGGCTGTTTTACCAGATGTAGAAGCAAGATTTGCAATTCGCACAGATGTTGCAAATGGATCATCAGATTGCTCAGAAAAGCTATTGTTAGGAACACTAGATGCTACCTTGGCTTTACTATCATTAGTATTTGTAGTTAAAGATTTGGAAGTTTCTAGTTGCATTAGGCTTTTCATTTTATCACCTAACTGGGCATAAACAACCCAACTAAGCAACAACAGTGAGCATAAACCAGCTGCTGCTAATATCTTTTTTTGAGGTTTACTTTGGTGTTTTTCTTTGTTAATAAGTACCAAAGGACGAGAGACTTGAGGTTTAGGGAAATTTGGTTTTCCTAGATCGGCTTGGGCTTCTGTGAAATCTTTAATTAGTTGCTTTACGATATTGGGCTGAATTAATGCAATTTCTTGTGACCAAAGCAATTGATTTTCGCGATCGCTATCTATTTCTTTTAACCACAGTAATTGTTGTTCCCGAACAATTCGACCGTTGATATTAACCCGGCGAATGTGACGTGGGGCAATCGACTCAAGAATTTGCTGGATTTGTTCTACAAGCGAAGATTGCTCAAGTTGCTCTGTCCTAGCCGCCTCGCACAGAAGTTGTAAGACACCATCAGAAAAAATGGCTCTAGTTCTGACACCAGACTTAGCTAGTTTTTCGTTCAATAGCTGAATAATTGCAGCAACGCTACCTTGGTGAGCTTGCCAACCGATATCGTTTATCCGATCTACCATCTGAGGTTTGGTGATAACTCTTCCACCTTGACTGATTAATGTATTCATTAATTTAGGAACTCTTTTCTACTGACCTTGATCTTGTCTTCGATTTTACGAGTAAAAAGATAAGTTGCCAAATAAAATCACAAAAGTCGAGCCTCCCTTCTCGGTTCGGTAAAGATGCTCGATCGCGCTCAGTTAAGTTGACACTCCTACGCCTTAAAAGTCTAGGATTATTGAATGTAAACAGCGCTTTCAGGTTAACGCCGATGCTGGCGGACGAGCTACTGTTTGACATAGTACATTATCATGTCTTTTAGCGATCGCAAGTCCCTTAAGTTGAGGTAACTAAAGAGTATCAGGCTCAACACCAAGCGATCGTAACTGTTCCTTCAACCTTTCTACCTGCGATTCTGCTTGTCTTGCTTGCTCTTGAGCTTGTTCCCTGGCTAATCTTTCCTGTTTCAGCGCCTCTGCCAACTCCTCTGGAATCAGCAACTTTTCTCCAGTGTCTTCTCGATAAAAACCAATCAGTTGCCCCTCTATTTGCAACCGCAGCTGCAAAGGTTCACATCGATTATCTGTAATTGGTTCATACACCTCGCCTCGTAGCCGATACCCTTGCAATTGCTCCTTAATCCACTCTCCCTTGGGGTCAAATAACCAGTATTCCAGTACCCCTAACTGCTCATACAGTGTTTTCTTAAAGCCCGTGTCCTGGTTTTTAGTGCCTTCCGAAGTCATTTCAAAGATGACTACGGGTACTTGTCCCTCTTCCCATATTTTGTAATTATCCCGGCCTCCAGGAGCAACATTAAAAATCACCATTACATCTGGAGCTACCCGTAACCTCGGAAAACCCTGAGCATAGTAGAGAAACTGGTTACTCAAAACCGTTGCTTGCTTACCCAGTAAATATTGCCTCAATACTTCTAAAGTTGCCAACAAAGCGCATAAATGAACATAACTTTCTGCCAAAGGTTCACCATCCGAGCTTGGGTAAAAAACTTCTGTTGATTGAGAACTGGGTAAGAGGCTAGTCATAATTAGCCACCTGATTGAGAAGATGGGTACATGACTATATTATCTCAGAGACTTTCGCTGATATTTCTGGAACTGTCACGCTATTATCAGGATAAATTTGTGAGTAATTATCACTTTTTTTGCCATTTTGTCAGAATGGCAAGACTATTTAGTAAAGCGATCGCTACATTAGAAGATATATATAAATAAAAATCATTATTGATTTTTTTCGTTCGCAGTTCACACAAAACCATGAGTGCAAGTACCATTATTTCCGACAATCCCCTACTTCAAGGCGTTGGTTTACCTCCCTTTGCAGAGATTAAACCAGAACGAGTAGTACCAGCCTTCAATCAGTTATTAGCAGAACTTGACGAGCAACTTACCACCTTAGAGGCAAGTGTACAGCCTACTTGGAGTGGTTTAGTAGAACCCTTAGAAAAGCTGACTGAACGGCTTACCTGGAGTTGGGGGGTGGTGAATCATTTAATGGGTGTTAAAAACAGCCCGGAACTGCGCGAAGCTCATGAAATTGTACAGCCACTAGTTGTACAATTTATCAATAAGCTTGGTCAAAGCAAACCCATCTACAATGCTTTTAAAGCACTTCGTAGCAGTGATAATTGGGCAACTTTAGAATTAGCCCAACAGCGTATTGTAGAAGCTGCCATCCGAGATGCGGAACTTTCTGGTGTTGGCTTAGAAGGAGAGGCAAGAGAGCGTTTCAACGCCATACAGATGGAGTTAGCAGAACTTTCTACCAAATTTTCTAACCATGTACTTGATGCCACTAAAGCCTTCAGCTTAACCCTAACAACAAAAGCGGAAATTGATGGTTTACCACCAAGCTTAGTGAGTTTAGCAGCCCAAGCCGCTCGTGCAGCTGGCGAAAGCAACGCTGCACCAGAAAATGGCCCCTGGCGGATTACTTTAGACTACCCCAGCTTTGGCCCTTTCATGCAGCACAGCACCCGTCGGGATTTGCGTGAAAAACTCTATAAAGCTCATATCACCCGCGCTTCTGCTGGCGATTTGGATAACAACCCCTTAATTAAGCGTATTTTGAAGCTGCGCCAAGAACTGGCAGATATACTAGGCTTTAAAAGTTTTGCCCAATTGAGCCTCGCTAGTAAAATGGCTCCCAATGTTGAAGCAGTCAACGCTCTATTAGAAGAACTACGCCGTGCTAGTTATGATGCTGCTGTCAAAGACTTGGTAGAACTTAAAGCTTTTGCAGCAGCACAGGGAGCAGCAGAAGCTGAAGATTTAAAACACTGGGATATCAGCTTTTGGGCAGAACGCCAACGAGAAGCAAAATTTGCCTTTACTGCTGAAGAATTGCGTCCCTACTTCCCGCTTCCCCAAGTGTTAGACGGTTTATTTGGGCTAGTCAAGCGGCTGTTTGGTGTTACTGTCACCTCTGCCGATGGTCAAGCCCCAGTATGGCATGAGGATGTCCGTTATTTCCAAATTGCTGATGAAACTGGTTCTCCTATAGCCTACTTCTACTTAGACCCCTATAGCCGTCCAGCCGAAAAACGCGGTGGTGCTTGGATGGATGTGTGCATTAATCGGGGTAAAATAACTGAAAATGGTGTTAATGCCATCCGCTTACCAGTAGCTTATTTAGTGTGTAATCAAAGTCCTCCCATAGATGGTAAACCTAGTTTGATGACCTTCTATGAAGTAGAGACTTTGTTCCACGAGTTTGGACATGGATTACACCACATGCTCACCAAGGTTGACTATCCTGGAGCCGCAGGCATCAATAATGTGGAGTGGGATGCAGTAGAACTACCTAGCCAGTTTATGGAAAACTGGTGCTATGAGCGACCCACTTTGTTTGGTATGGCGAAGCATTACGAAACAGGTGAAGCCCTACCGGAGCATTATTATCAAAAGCTGCTAGCGGCGCGTAATTATATGAGTGGTACTGCTATGTTGCGGCAGGTTCACTTGAGCAGTCTTGATTTAGAATTACACTATCGCTATCAACCTGATAGTAATGAAACTCCATCAGATGTGCGCCATCGCATAGCCAAGACTACTACTGTTTTACAGCCACTTCCCGAAGATTCAATTTTATGTGCTTTTGGACATATTTTTGAGGGTGGTTATGCAGCAGGCTACTACAGCTACAAATGGGCTGAGGTACTGAGCGCTGATGCTTTTGCCGCTTTTGAAGAAGCTGGACTAGAAGATGAAGAGGCTGTAAAAGCTACAGGTAAGCGTTATCGGGATACGATACTAGCACTCGGTGGTGGTCAGCATCCAATGGAGGTGTTTAAAAGTTTCCGGGGTCGTGAACCAAGTACGATCGCTTTGCTCAGGCACAATGGTTTAGTCAGCGCTGCTGTAAACTAAAAAACGTCCCTACTCGCATCAAATTTTTAATCCACAGTTAGCGATCGCCAACCTGCGGAACAATATAAGCTGTAGGGTGTGTTATGCCGTAGGCTAACGCACCATCTTAGATTTTCGGTGCGTTAGGACATTAGTCCACAACGCACCCCAACAGATTCTAAGAAAATTGATGAAAAAGAATAGCTCGTCTGCGCCGGAGTCTACAACTACAAGCTTGGAAGTACGCCGTTTCCGATTATCCTTTCTTTATGCCGTGCCAATAGGTTTGTTAGGAGGACTGATTGGCTTGGGAGGTGCAGAGTTTCGCCTGCCAGTCCTTGCTGGTACATTGGGCTATTCAGTGCGACAGGCTGTGCCTCTAAACTTGGCTGTCAGCTTGATTACGATTGCTGCATCCTTGGTAATCCGGGGCAATATGCTTTCCTTCAACTCCGTTATTTCATTGCTGCCTGTAATCCTCTCCTTGATTGCCGGAGCCGTTATCACTGCTTTTTTTGGGGCAGCGATGGCGGGAAAGCTCTCAAATGAACAGCTTGAGACAATCATTTTAGTACTATTGGTAGTCATTGGCATTGCCTTGATAGTCGAGGGTTTTTTACCTCAACAAATACCAGCCCTTCTACCCCCTGCTTTAAGTTGGCGCATTTTGGCAGGTATCTTATTTGGACTAGCAATTGGGCTGGTAAGCAGTCTACTTGGGGTTGCAGGGGGTGAAGTGATTATCCCAACACTTGTTTTCGCTTTTGGTGCAGATATTAAGACAGCAGGTACAGCCAGTCTTCTAGTTAGCTTACCAACTGTACTTGTAGGGGTTATTAAATACGCTAATCGAGGTGCATTTGTGGATCGTACAGCCTTGAGCAATACCATAGCGCCTATGGGAGTTGGTTCGGTGATTGGAGCCATCATTGGAGGAATGCTTGTTGGCATTTTTCCAGCATCGGTACTCAAGATTACACTAGGGATAATCTTGAATATTTCCGCGTTTCGGGTCTTTCACAAAGCCAAGTCCTCTAATGAAAAGCCTGAAAGATAGACATAGCAAGAATTTTCAGCCTAAATTACACTTTTTACACGGATATTCGATTCAACCCCAATAAGAAACCCCCTCTGCTTTCGTCATAGTTAAGATAATTACAAGGCAGAAGGGGTTCATTTTTTATTTTTGTATGGCAGATTTTAAAGATAATACTGGCAAAAAACCAGTTTCTCTGATGTTGTGTTTATTTTAACCTGCCTAGCTAGTTGAGCTTAGTCCCAATCAGGAATATTAGCATCTTCTCCACCAACCCCGATTCCAGTGTTATAGATATCGGCATCAGTTAGATTTAGATCGTTCATTGATGCTTTATACACATTAGAATCGTGAATTGTCGCGCGAGTAAAATTTACTCCGTTGAGATTAGTTTGCTTTAAATTCACGTTGGTTACATAAGCTGATGTTAGGTTAGCACCTGCCAAGTTTGCACCTGTTAAGTCAGCACCTTCGAGGTTAGCCCCTACAAGATTGGCTCCTTGCAGCTTCGAGCCTCTCAAGTCAGCACCAATTAAATGAGCGCCACTCAGATTAGCTCCCGATAGATTGCACTGGATACATTCCCCAGTTGAAAGCAGCTTTTGTAAATCCTGCGGATTCTCGGCTTTAACCGAGTTAGCGAAAAATAGGGGAGTTGCTAAGGCCATGGCCGCTAATAGCTGGAGTTTCATATATTTTCCCCCTTAATAATCAAGTTGCGTCCGTTCTGTCCCTCACAACTCTATTATCTCACTAAACTTCGTGAGGTCAATCTGTCTATGTACTAACAAGTTGGTTGTGATATAAATCAGCTATAATCGGAAGATAAAAAATGCCATATATCCTCTTTATGGCCGATTTTTAGCCAATAAATCCTAAAAAGCGGACAGTATTAAATCTCTGTTAAATCTTTTTAAGGACTCGTACTACTCGTCATAATTTGGCTATTTTGATAAGCATTTATACTTATTAAAAGATTTGATCACAAATTAGGTTAAGTCTTTAGAAATTCTCGCATATACTGATTAACCAGTTCAGGCTGTTCTTGCTGCACCCAATGACCACAATTAGGAATGTATTTGATCTGAAAGTCCCGGACAAAAGTTGCGGTATTGTAGGTTAATTCTTTGCCAAGTGCGGTGTCATTTTCTCCCCAAATCATCAGCGTTGGTACTTCCAGCACGCCCCAATTTGGATTTAGCATTCTCTGTTGAAAAATATTGCGGTAGTAGTTCAACATTGCTGTGATAGCACCGCGTTTTGCAGCAGCATCTTTATAAGCGTTAATATCCGCTTGTGTGAAAGCACTCTTGTTAACTGCTGTACCTTTAAAAGCTGTTTCAATAGCTTGGTAGTCTAAAGATTGTAAAAGTAGTTCTGGTAGCCACGGTAGTTGAAAGAAAAATATATAGTTGCTACGTAACAACTGTTGAGGAGTGCGTAACCCTTGAGCAAATTTAGCAGGATGAGGCAGGTTAAGGATAATTAGTTGCTCTAACATTTCTGGGTGAGCGTATGCAAAATTCCACGCGATCGCACCTCCCCAATCATGTCCAACTAATACACATTTTTGGTATCCTAAACCTTTAATTACTCCCTCAACATCTTTGATAAACTCATCCATTACATAAGCTGATTGCTCATTTGGTTTATCACTATCGTTGTACCCACGCAAGTCAAGGGCGACAACTTTGAAATTTTGGGCAAATTCTGGTATTTGATGCCGCCAAGAGTACCAAAACTCAGGAAATCCGTGCAACATCAACATTAAAGGGCCTTCACCTTGGGTAACGTAGTGTAGTTTTACCCCATTCGTAGTTATATATTCGTGTTTCCAAGAAGTTTCTATTAAAGACATAATTAATCTAAATTCAGCATTAAAAAACACTAAATAGTAATACTCTACTTAATCAGTGTAATATCATGTTGAGTAGCCTCACATCTATTAAAAGGCAGTATTACGATAGTGATTTTTTGCAAAAATATTAGACAATTTGCCTTGGGATAGATGTGAATCGTGGGTAAATTTTGGTAAAAGGTAAATATAATAATTTTCCCCAACTACCATGACACAACAGTTGACAAACCACGCCTCATTATGGGTTGAGCGACTGGGACGATTTGGCTATGTTTCTAAGGGAGTAGTTTACGGTATAGTTGGGCTACTGGCAGCACAGGCGGCTTTTGGCAACGGTGGTAAAACAACTGATACCCAAGGCGCTCTCCAAACAATCGTTAACCAGCCATTTGGTAAATTTTTGCTAGCTTTAGTTGCAATTGGCTTGATCGGATACGTAATCTGGCGTTTTGTACAGGCAATTAAAGACCCAGAAAATAAAGGTAATGATGCCAAAGGTTTGGCAGTGCGAATCGGTTACGCAGTTAATGGCTTGATTTATGCAAGTTTAGCCTTAAGTGCTGTGAAAATCGTTATGGGTACAGGCGGCGGTAAAAATAGTAGTGATTCTACTGAAGATTCGACAGCACGTTTGCTTTCTCAACCCTTTGGTCAATGGTTAGTTGGAACTGCGGGGGCATTTGTAATTGCTCTAGGTTTCTATCAGTTTTATCAAGCTTTTAGTGGGAAATTTCGTAAAGAACTCAATTTAACTGAGTTAAGCAACAAAGAAGCCCAATGGGTAATGAGGATTGCCAGATTTGGTTTAGCGGCACGGGGTATAGTATTTTGTATTACCGGCTGGTTTTTAATCGAAGCTGCTAGGCAATCGAACGCCGCTACCGCAGTAGGTTTGGATGAAGTGTTACAGACGCTAGCGCAACAGCCTTATGGAGCATGGCTTTTGGGTATTGTGGCGTTAGGTTTGGTTGCCTATGCCATTTACACAATAATACAGGCGCGGTATCGTCGGCTAGTCAATGTTTAGATGGTGCAGCGCCGAGAGTTTCAATTTATAGAAATGGCAATAATAGAAACCCGTGGTGTCTGGCTGACTACTACTGATAGTAAGGTTCTCAAGTCAAAGCAACGCATTGCTGAAGCGATGAATTTGCTGGCCGAGACGGGATTTAATGTGGTGTTTCCCGTTGTTTGGAACAAGGCAGTAACTCTGTATCCCAGTCAAACTATGCAGCAGACATTTGGGGTCGAAATTGACCCTATGTCTGTAGGCCGTGACCCCTTAGAAGAGGTGGTAGTTGAGGCGCGGCGAGTTGGGTTGAAAGTCATTCCTTGGTTCGAATACGGTTTTGCCAGTTCCTACAATTTGAATGGTGGTGTACTTTTACAAAAAAAACCAGAATGGGCTGCGCGTGATTGTAACGGCAACTTACTGAAGAAAAACAGCTTTGAGTGGTTGAATGCACTCGATTCACAGGTGCAGGAATTCTTCTTGAACTTGGTGCTGGAAGTTGTAAAGAATTATGATGTGGATGGTGTTCAAGGAGACGATCGCTTCCCAGCATTACCCTCTGAAGGTGGCTATGATGAGGGAACTGTCAGCCGCTATCGCCAGGAATTTGATCGCAATCCGCCACAGAACCCCAAGGATAAACAATGGTTACAGTGGCGTGCAGATATTCTCACTGATTTCTTGGTGCGTCTCTACTGGGAAGTGAAAGCGGTGAATCCTAATTTATTAGTAGCGATCGCACCTAATATCCATGATTGGGCATTCCAGGAATATCTGCAAGACTCACCCGCATGGCTGAAGCGGGGAATAGTTGATATGATTCAGCCGCAGATTTATCGCCGTGACTTTAGGAGTTACGCTGCGATCGCTGATAAACTAGTAAACCAGCAGTTCACAAATGCGACACTACCAAAGTTAGCACCGGGAATACTGATGAAACTTGGTAGTTATTGTATTAGTCCAGAATATCTGGTGCAGGCAATTGAATACAATCGCCAACTTGGCATTCAAGGAGAAGTATTCTTTTTTTACGAAGGTTTGCGCGAAAATAACAATACCCTAGCTAAAGTTTTGCGAAATGGCCCCTATGCTAAGTCTGCATCATTTCCCACTCTGTCAGATTTGAATACGGGTAGCGTGAGTAACAAGAGGACATCTTCTATTTGGGAACGGTTGTTAAAAAAGATTTTTTAAGGGAAAAGGCGCGTGGAATCTCAATTATCGGTGGAACGGGTAATTAAAACTCTAAAAGAGGATTTACCAACACTTTTTGAAAAAGATATTTCATATCACATTTATACAGACGATATCTACTTTAAAGACCCAGTAAATACATTCAAATACAAATTTAACTATCGGATTATATTTTGGACTTTGCGATTTCACGCTCGGTTATTTTTTACCCAAATTTATTTTGATGTACATGAGGTTTATCAGTCAGCCGAAGATACGATTTTAGCAAAGTGGACGGTGCGGGGAGTGTTACGCGTTCCTTGGAAAGCAGGTTTGCTTTTTAATGGCTATTCAACGTATAAGCTCAATCAAGATAATTTGATATACGAGCATATTGACACTTGGGATAGAAAGCCAGGGGAGATTTTACAACAGTTTTGGCAAAGAGGAGGAGAGAGCTAATTAGATACATAATGAGTTAAAAATTTATCCATAACAAGCAGACAAACGCCGAAATAACAAATTAATGCATGTCATCAGTCGGAAAAAGCTACGACAATTCGGCCAAAAACACGCTGATTGCTGTGAAGCACTTGATGACTGGTACATAACCGCTAGTAAAGCAGACTGGGGGAATTTGCTAGAAGTTCAAACTATTTATCCTCAAGCCGAAGCAGTAAGCAAGTTTATAGTTTTCAACATTAAAGGTAATAAATACCGCTTAATTGCTAGTATTAATTATGAAAAGCAGGTCATCTATATAAAATATGTCTTAACTCATGCCGAATATGACAAAGACTCCTGGAAAAATGACCCTTACTTTTAACTCAGATATTTACAGCGAATTGCTGTCTCAACATCAACCTCGGATTATCAAGACAGAAGAGGAAAACGAGAAGTTTTTAGAAACTGTTGAAGAACTGCTTTATCGTTCTCATCTGACTCTTGAAGAAGATGCTTTGCTGGAATTATTGGTAAAACTGATTGAGGATTTTGAAAATAAGCACTATCAGCTTAATTCCTCAACACCTTATTCAAGACTCTTGCATTTGATGGAAGCTAGGGGTTTGGAACAAGCTGATTTGGTAGAAATTCTTGGTTCGAGCGAGATTGTTACTAAAATCATTAATGGCAAATTAGAAATCACGAAAGAACAAGCTGAGGCTTTGGGAGAGTTTTTTCACGTTGATGCAAGTTTGTTTATCTTAGGATGAGCAATCGATTAAGCTCATGCTGCTACAATAAAATTAATTTAAATATTTTATAGTAGTAGAATTATAAAAAAGCACAGAGTTACTTTCAACGTAAATATTATTACTTATTTTCAATAAGTAATAGCCAATCTACTAATTCTTGGTAAGCGCCAGATAGTTGATTTCTGAGAGCATCACGCTCATGCCAGTCAACTGGGTTTGTTGGATCTAAAATTTTATCCAACCTAGTATGAGCCTCTGTACTTGATGATCTCAACTTATGACACTTGAGTAATGCACTAGCGAATATCATAAGTCTTTGTTCTTTACTATGAATGTGCTGCATTCTGCTTGGCAAAGGCATTTGTACGACATCTTCCCTACAGGCTTTCAATTTTAATTTGTCTACAAGTATGGGATAGAGTAATTCTTCATGAAACAAATCCAATTGAGACACATATCGCGAAGGATTAGAAAGATATGATTTGTCGGATTGCCATAAAAAATCAGATGCACGATTATACTCTGAGCCAAGTAGAGTATGAAAATCTATTGGCTTAGACAACCTGACTCTGTAAAATCTAGTGAAAATAGATCGTATGTAGCATGTTTGAAGATGAGGTAACGAATTATCATATCCTCTGGCATAGGCAATACAGTATTCACTTAGTTGTTGACTGTCATCAAGACCTAATTTTTGAATTGTTAGACCATGTTCAACATATAGCTGATAGAGCAATGTATCAATCACAATTGGGGCTTTATCATATACACCTTGTTTTAGAATACATAAAGCTTCGTATTCATCATTTGCTAGTCGCAAGGCTTGAATTATGGCTGTACGTCTTACTGATGGACTGTATAAAGGAGAAGAAATTACGTTAAGCAGGACACTCATGTTATCTTGATTATCTCCCAGTGCCATTGTCGCAGCGCATAGTAAAGGCCAGTCCCGCTTATTTTCAGTTAGCCATTTCCGAAATAAACCATGATGAAAACGAAGTGAAACCCCTTGGCGGATAAGAGTTTCAATAGCAAATGTTACAGTACTATCATATACACTGTGTGTAGCAATGATATTGTTGTCGATAAACTCAATAGCATTTTTATCAAGCTTGCATTTTCTTAGGTATTGATGTAACGGTTCGGTGAGCCAAGGTCGATCTATTAAGTAAGGTAGTATTGCAGTTACAATTGCAGGATTCGGATCTAAACGATACAAACAAAACTTTAAATGACGTTCAGCGAATGGATCACTAATATTATCATCAATGGACTTTTTTGATTTCCAAAACAACTCAACTAAATCTTTTTGCAATCCTGAAGCAGCTATTAATAAATCAATGTTTCCATTTCCCACATCACAATCCTCACCCAAAAGAGCAACATCATGTAATGATGGTGTCGTAAGAGAATCAGCTAATGTTGTATCTGGTACATGACTTAATTCACGAAATCTGCGATCTACTTCTGATAGTTTAGATGCCATTCGATCAGCTTCTTCCTCAAAATTGCTAATTTCGCGTACTGTGGTTTTATTAGTTTGTATAAGTAGCCCTAAAGTTTTTAAGGTTCTATCAATTCGGATAAGCCCTTGCTGAACTGCTTCTCTTGTCTTGGCAAGTAACCTGATATCATCTACATATCGAATATAGTGGTACTCTTGGACAGAAAGCTCCTTGTCAAATTCATATAAGAAAATATTTGCCAAGAAATCTGATGCCAAGCACCCTTGTGGAAGTCCACGATTTATTGGTTCTCCTGCTTTAACTGAAGCCCAGAGGGGTAAGTATGTGCCGAGAAGTTCAGCAGTTGGGTCATCAAGTAGCTGTTTTTCACGTAGATACTTGATCAACATGGCTTGATCTATCGTTTCATAAAAAGCCGCCATGTCTGTTTCTGCTAGCCAGATATTACCTTCTTCATAAAGAGTTTGAAACTTTTTTTGGAAGAGATGATACTGTGTTTTCCAGGGTATAAACATAGGTTCCTGTCCTGGATCTGACAAAACGTTGGCAAAAGACTGTCGATTAGCGACAGTAGACAGCATTGGTCTAGCTTTTTCAGCTACAACATTAGCTATAGCCTGATATACAACACGATCGCTGATTGCCAGTATTGCCATTGGACGCAGAGTTTGAGATGCTTTGGGTAAATACTTAATTTCTGGGTATGAAGCTTCAAACGTTCTCCCCTTCAAAGTTTGCCTAAGTAGTTCAAGGTTGTGGTCACGATTGGCAGCGAATACTTTTAGCCCAATCCAATCTCGCGAGTCTGGGCGATCAAAGTAGCGAACACGCTGCCAAGCAAGTTTGAGATTATCGAGACTTATAAAACTATTGTATATTGAATTACTAATGTTCATTAGAAAAAATACTTACTTGCAGGCAGCTTCAATTATATTGTACTACCATCATACTACAAGAAAATATTTTAAGTGCCGATGCGAGTAACAAGGTAACATTTTAACTACTTACTTAAGGTAAGTTACCTTTCATGAAAGCATTTTAAGCTAATTATCATTCATTTTTCCAGACTGATTCGCTCGTAGTAAGCGGCTCTAGCCCTGATTTCATGCAACTTAAATGCTCTTTAGCTTACTACTTTTTCACCGCCGGATACTGTTTCAATACCTGCTTTAAATATTGCCCAGTATAAGACCTGGGATTTTTCGCAACTTCCTCCGGTGTCCCTACAGCAATCAATTCTCCCCCTTTGTCGCCACCTTCTGGCCCCAAATCTATCACCCAGTCAGAACAACGAATTACATCTAAGTTGTGTTCAATTACTAATATTGAATTACCTTTATCTACCAATCGTTGCAACACATCTAATAATTTATGGACATCGTAAAAAGATAACCCTGTTGTCGGTTCATCTATTAAATAAAGTGTCTTACCTGTGGCGCGTCGAGATAGTTCTGTTGCCAGTTTTACCCGTTGCGCTTCACCACCAGATAAGGTAGTCGCAGGTTGTCCTAGTTGGACATAACCCAACCCGACATCAAATAAAGTTTGCAAACGCGCGATCGCTTTGGGTATATTCTGGAAAAAGTCTAAACTTTCCTCAACTGTCATTCTCAGTACATCAGAAATAGACTTATCTTTGTACTTCACCTGCAATGTTTCGCGGTTGTATCTTGCACCCTTACAAATTTCGCATTGCACGTAAACATCTGGGAGAAAGTTCATCTCAATAACATTCACACCTTGTCCGCTACAAGCTTCGCAACGTCCACCTTTAACGTTGAAGGAAAATTGTCCGGGTTTGTAACCCCTAGCTTTGGCTTCTACTGTTTGGGAAAATACATCCCGAATAGCATCGAAAATTCCTGTGTAAGTTGCAGGGTTAGAACGTGGTGTGCGCCCAATGGGAGATTGATCGATAACGATCGCTTTATCAATCGCGTTTAATCCCTGGATTTTATCCAAATGTCTAGGTAAAGGAACTTTCTTAGTTAAATGGTGTTGCAGAGATGGATAAAGTAACTCATTAATCAGGGTAGATTTGCCAGAACCAGACACACCAGTGATGGAGACGAGTTTACCTAATGGAATGTCTACATCTATATTCTGTAAATTGTTCCGATGGGCATTTTTAATTCCCAAACTGCGCCCATTTCCTTCTCGGCGTTCTGCTGGTGTAGTAATTACTCGTCTTCCTGATAAATATGCACCCGTCAAAGAATCTTCTGCTGCTAATAATGCCTCAAAATCACCTTGGGCGATAATATTTCCGCCGTGAATTCCTGCACCGGGGCCGATATCAACAATATGATTGGCTGCGCGAATTGTTTCTTCATCGTGTTCAACGACAATTAATGTATTACCCAAATCGCGCAATTTCGTTAAGGTTTTGAGCAATCTGCCATTATCTCGTTGATGTAAACCAATACTCGGTTCATCTAAAACGTAGAGAACTCCTGTTAATCCAGAACCAATTTGCGTTGCTAGACGAATCCGTTGGGCTTCGCCACCGGAAAGGGTCATGGCGGGACGGTCAAGGGTGAGATAATCTAAACCAACATCTAATAAGAATTGCAATCTTGCTTTGATTTCCCGGAGGACTAAATCAGCAATTTGTAACTGGCGATCGCTCAACTTGAATTGCTCAATTCTCTCTCGACAATCTCGAATTGATACGGTAGTCAATTCTAAAATTCCATACTGCCCCAACTTCACCGCTAAGGCTTCCGGTTTTAACCGTTTTCCTTTACAAACTTCGCACGGTTGATCGATTAAATACTGTTCTAATTTTTGCTTAATTAATTCAGAACCACCCTCATACTGCCGTTGCAAAATTGGAATAGCACCTTTAAAACTCTGCTTTCTTTGTGCTTCTGCGGCTCGTTCGTCTTTCTCTCCAAACAAAATAATTTGCTGCTGTTCTTCTGTCAGCTTGCTCCAATTTGTTTGTAATTCAAATCCATAAATCTGTCCGACGCTATAGAGTAATTCCAGATAATAAGAATTATCTTTTTCTGACCAAGGCGCGATCGCAGCATAAACTGGCGCTTCCCAGTCCGGTACTATCAAGTCTGGCGCAAATCTTCTTAAAGTCCCGATGCCATGACAGTGCGGACAAGCACCATAAGGCGAGTTAAAGGAGAACAATCGCGGTGATAGTTCCTCCATTACCGCGCCATGTTCTGGACAGGCAAAGTTTTCCGAAAATACTAACTCTTCTTCTTTTTCTTGTCCGTCGTCACCAAGCAGACTCACCAGAATGGCTGCAATCCCACCCGATTGCTTGAGACACGTAGACAGGGAATCAACCAAACGTTCCTGGATATCAGCTTTTTTCACCAAGCGGTCAATTACCACTTCGATGGTGTGGGTAAAATTCTTATCCAATTCAATGGAATCTGAGAGTTCGCGGATCTCGCCATTGATCCGCACGCGGACAAAACCTTGGGATGCCAGACTTGACAAAAGCTTACGGTGTGTGCCTTTTTTCCCTCTGACAACGGGTGCAAGAATTTGGAAGCGGGTGCGATCTGGTAATTCCATGATGCGATCGCACATCTCATCGATTGTCTGGGGTGCAATACAGCGATCGCATATCGGACAATGGGGTTCGCCAGCCCGACCAAACAACAGCCGCAAATAGTCGTAAATCTCTGTCACCGTACCCACAGTGGAACGCGGGTTATGAGACGTTGACTTTTGGTCAATAGAAATTGCTGGACTTAAGCCTTCAATCGCTTCTACATCCGGCTTATCCAGTTGTCCTAAAAATTGCCGTGCGTAGGCGCTGAGGGATTCTACATAGCGACGTTGCCCTTCAGCGAAAATGGTATCAAAGGCTAGGGAAGACTTACCAGAACCAGAAACGCCAGTGAATACGATTAGGCGATCGCGTGGCAATTCCAAATCAATATTTTTCAGATTATGCTGCCTAGCACCCCGAATCCGTATGGTATTCTGGCTGTTGTGGCTGGGGTACGGAAGATGGCCATTCAAGGATGCTGCTAGCTGTTTGTCTGACATATTGGGCGGCGAAGAAGGAGTTTCTTATGAAACAGTCCTTAATAATACTATCTTTAATCACTTTATAGTAGAACAATCGTACTGTTTTAATTAGTTCTTCTGCCAAATTCATGCCGCAGACATACTTAAGAGCCTGCTAATTTGGAAACATCCCGATTTCTAGCCTTCTGAAGGCGAAGCTATCGGATCGCAAATCTAAGCGCCGACTCAGCCATATTCCCCTCTCACCTTTGCTAATGTGTGCGCCTGAGTTAATCGCCTCGTGGGTTTCGCAAAAATATAATTTCTAGCATCTGTCAGGAACGAAGGATGGAAGGCGTAGCAAGATACTTGTTGGCGATCGCACTCTGAATTGTTGATGGTGCGTTACGCTAAAGCGATAGCACCCTAAAGGCTAACAGCATTTTCCGCGTAGCAACCACAGCGATCGCTCTTTAGTACTGCAAGTAAAGATAGATTGAGTTTATCAAAAAATATGAGGTTTCAAAATCGATTATTTAAACTCATTGCTTTTGTACTGTCAACGATAGTAATTATTGGACTGAATTTTATCTTGTTTAAGTCAAGTGTAGATTTAGTAAGAATCGTAAATGTGACTTTTCCTGATTATTCTTTATTTCAATTAGTTAAACATACTTTAAAGCTTTTTGGAGTAACTATAGTTGAAGTGGCTTTGATCGGATTATTAGTAATTTTAAATACTATGTCTATACGAGCGGGTTCAATCATTACTTTGGTTCTGCTTATCTT